>NZ_JBOFOC010000071.1:0-1370 GCF_051659245.1 Microbulbifer sp. | reverse complement strand
TCTTTCCGGGACACGGGCAGGGCGCCCCCCTTAAATACGTCCCTGTACGCTCGTAATCGGCATCCCTGCCTCATACGGTCCCGAAAAGAGGCACCCCTCCCGACCTGGAGAGTTCTTCGCGAGATTCTAAACAGGCTCTAAGAGCGGCCCATGGCCGCTCCTACCGCTTGCCGCCGGCGACTCATGATAGAATCCGCGCCCGATTCAGTGGTTACCCCAGTCAATAATGACCGACAAGACAGATTCCTTCATTCCCAGGCTATACCAGGCTCCCATGGAAGGTGTGATCGACCATCACCTGCGCGCCCTGCTCTCCGCCCTCGGCGGTATCGATATCTGCGTCACCGAATTCATGCGGGTGACCCACACCCGCCTGCCACGACGGGTGTTCGTGCGCCTGTGCCCGGAACTGGAAACCGGTGCCGCCACCGCGACCGGCACCCCGGTGCGACTGCAACTGCTGGGCGGCAATCCCCGAGCCATGGCCTACAACGCCGCCAGGGCGGTGGAAGCGGGCGCGCGCGCTATCGACCTGAATTTCGGCTGCCCGGCCAAATCCGTGAACAACAGTGATGGCGGCGCCTGCCTGCTGCAGAGCCCCGGGCGGGTGGAGGAGATAGTGGCGGCGGTGCGCCGCGCCCTCCCCGACTCGATTCCCCTATCCGCGAAAATCCGACTGGGTTACCAGGACAGGTCCAGCTACCTGGACAACGCCCGCGCCGCCGAAGCCGGCGGTGCCGGCGAACTCGCCGTGCACGCCCGCTCCAAGGTGGACGGCTACCGCCCCCCGGCCTACTGGGAATACATCGGCGAGATACGACAGCGGCTGCGTATCCCGGTGATCGCCAATGGCGACATCTGGACCCCGGACGAATTCCTCCGCTGCCGCCAGGTGACCGGCTGCGACGCCTTTATGTTCGGCCGCAGCCTACTGGCGCGCCCGGATCTGGGCCTGCAGATCAAGGCCCTGTGTAGCGGGCGGGACTACACCCCCATGGTCTGGCAGCAGGTAGCCGCACTGCTGTGGGACTACTACCAGATCACCCGCGAGTGCTACCCGACCAAGTACCTGGGCAACCGCATCAAGCAGTGGCTCGCCTACCTGAAACTCGCCTACCCGGAGGCCGGGGCCTTCTTCGAAAAGATCAAGCGCCACCGGGAGGCTTCCGTGATCGAGGACGCCTTCGCGCGGGAGCTGGCGGTGAGCGCGGCCGCTTAGAGTGAGCTTAGAGCCTGTTTGGAATCTTGCGCAGGGCTCTCCAAGACCGGGTGGGGTGCCTCTTTCCGGGACCGTATGAGGCATGGATGCCGATTACGAGCGTACAGGGATGTATTAAAGGGGGGCGCCCAGCCCGTGTCCCGGAAAGAGG
>NZ_JBOFOC010000070.1:0-6627 GCF_051659245.1 Microbulbifer sp. | reverse complement strand
ACATAAGCGAACTGCAACGCAGGATTGCGGGAAAACGGCCCCGTCCCTCCGGGTTGCGTCCTTACAGGCCGTCCCAAACAGGCCATTCGGCGTTGCTCGTCGTTCATTTAGCATGCTAAACCACACTCCTCGCGCCTTGCCTGGCCCGTTTTGGGGCGGCAACGCGGCTATCGAATTTAGCGTTAACAGGCCCACAGATTTTAGGGGCGTCGCGCAGCCCCGGTGCCGGAACCCGAATCAGGTGAGGGGCCGGGGAGACACTATTACGCCGTTATTGTCCGCGTACAGGTAGGCGCCGGGGGTGAAGGTCACACCGCCGAAGGTCACGGCGATATTCCGCTCGCCGATCCCTTTCTTTTCCGTTTTCATCGGGTGGCTGCCCAGTGCCTGTACCCCTAACTCTAGTCCAGAAATCTCGTCCACATCGCGAATACAACCGTACATCAGGATTCCCTCCCAGCCGCTGGCGCAGGCTTTTCCCGCCAACTGGTCGCCGAGGCAGGCCCGCCGCATGGAGCCGCCGGCATCCACCACCAGCACCTTGCCCCTTCCCTCCTCTGTCACCAGCTCGCGAACCAGGGAGTTGTCCTCGAAACACTTGATGGTCACTATCTGCCCGCCGAAGCACTCGCGCCCGCCGTAGTTGACGAACATCGGCTCCACGACCTGCACCAGCTCCGGGTGGGCGTCGCAAAGATCCGGGGTGGGAATACGCATGGTGTTTTTCCCGCTCTGTTATCCATTATCAGTACCTCCGGATCATAATCGCGATGAAAGTATCTTGCATCGAGGGAAATAAATACCGGGTATTGTCCCTACGGATAATACCCGGCTGGGTTTTGTCACCCGCTACCAGGTTACCCTAACCGGAGTACCCACAGGCGCGTAGCGGTAAAACTTGCGCGCCATTTGCGGCGGCATGCGCACACAGCCGTGAGAAGCGGGATAGTTCGGAACATTCCCCGAGGCGTGCATACCGATACCGCCATTGAAGCGAATATAGTGATTCATCTTGGCGCCGCGGTAATAGGTGCCCGGGGGACGGCGGTGCTTACGGGTGTTGACATCCGCCTTCACCACCCGGCCGGTGCGCGCGCTCACGAAGCTGCCGTAGACAGTGGAGCGGTGGTTGGGGTGTTTGGAAAGCACGCGAAAATGCCCGGGACGGGTACCATATCCCTTCTTGCCGGAGGATACCTTGGAGACTCCTACAACGCGCTTCCCTTTGTAGAAATAGGCACGCTGTTCACTGAGATTGATCTTGATCGAGGGCGACCCCGAAGAGCTGGCCGCGGCCTGGTCGTCGAACCAGTTGACACCCTTTGAGTTGCCCAGTGCGGGAGACGCCCCCAACACCGCAACCAGAAAGAGCGCCAAGCCGCCCCTTGGGAATAGAAAGAACAGGGGATTAGCGTGTCTTCTGTTCGTGAGCATAGCCCTACCTCCTCTCACAAAATCCGCAGCAGATTCCAGCCGCAACATTCCAACTGGAGTGCCGATACCCTTAATCTCGATTCCGGAGATTCACAAGCCTGGTCAATCCATTTTTAGCGAATCGCGCAACACTATTTCCGGTATTTGCGCAGCGCGGCACTATCAGGATTCTATTGCGAGAGGCGGGATTATTTAGATTGAATTATTCTCTCGGTGGCGGGGGTTAGCGAAATTGCGCCTGAACTTAGTGTGAAAATCCGGGGGTCGCAAAAACAGAAAGGCGGCCTCCTGCGGCCGCCTTTTGCAAAATTATCAGTCTCCCGGGTTGGCCAAAAATAGCCAGGTGTCCACTGCGGTGTCGGGGTTGAGGGAAACACTGTCTATGCCCTCCTCCATCAGCCAGCGGGCAAAATCCTTGTGATCCGACGGCCCCTGGCCGCAGATTCCCACATACTTGCCCGCCTTCTTGCAGGCCTGAATCGCCCTGGACAGCAGCAGCTTGACCGCGGGATTGCGTTCGTCGAACAGATCCGCCACCAGGCCCGAGTCCCGGTCCAGGCCCAGGGTCAGCTGGGTCAGATCGTTGGAACCGATGGAGAAACCGTCAAAGTATTGCAGGAATTCTTCCGCGAGCAGTGCGTTGGAGGGCAGTTCGCACATCATGATGATTTTGAGCCCGCCCTCCCCGCGCGTCAGGCCATTCTGCGCCAGCAGGCCGATCACCTCTTCGGCCTCACCCGGTGTGCGCACGAAGGGCACCATGATCTCCACATTGGTGAGACCCATCTCGTCGCGCACTTTTTTCAGTGCGCGACACTCCAGTGCGAAGCACGGACGGAAATCCTTTGAACGGTAGCGTGCCGCGCCGCGAAAGCCCAGCATGGGGTTTTCCTCGCTGGGTTCGTACAGTTGTCCACCCACCAAGTGAGCGTACTCGTTGGACTTGAAATCCGACAGGCGCACGATCACCCGCTCCGGCGCGAAGGCTGCCGCCAGGGTGGCGATGCCCTCCACCAGTTTCTCGACGATAAAGTCTTCAGGAGAGGCGTAGCCGCCGATGCGCTCGCGGATATTTTTTTGCAACTCCACCGGCAGGCTGTCGAGTTCCAGCAATGCCTTTGGGTGAATACCGATCATGCGGTTCAGGATAAATTCCAGTCGCGCCAGGCCGACGCCCTGATTGGGCAGGTGACTGAAGGCGAAAGCGCGGTCCGGGTTGCCCACATTGAGCATGATCTTGAACGGCAGCTCCGGCATGTCGTTGACTTCGGTCTGCTCGCGCTCGAAGTTCAGTTCGCCGGCCATCACAAAGCCGGTATCCCCCTCGGCGCAGGATACGGTCACCGGGGTGCCGCTCTTCAGCAGCTCGGTGGCGTCGCCGCAGCCGACCACCGCGGGAATGCCCAGCTCGCGGGCGATAATCGCCGCGTGGCAGGTGCGTCCCCCGCGATTGGTGACGATCGCACTGGCCTTTTTCAGCACCGGCTCCCAGTCCGGGTCGGTCATATCGGTGACCAGTACCTCCCCGTCCCGCATCGCCGCCATGTCTGCGGCGGATTCCAGCACGCGCACGTTGCCCGCGCCGATGCGCTGGCCGATGGCGCGGCCCTCGCAGAGAATTTCCCCCCGCTCGCGCAGGTGATAGCGCTCGACACTGGTCCCCTGGTCGCGGGAGCGCACGGTCTCGGGGCGGGCCTGGACGATAAACAGCTCGCCGGTATCGCCGTCCTTGGCCCACTCGATATCCATCGGCCGGCCGTAGTGTTCCTCGATCCTGCGCGCCTGCAGCGCCAGCCGGGTAAGCTCCCCATCGGTCAGGGCGAAAGTCAGCCGCTCCTCCTCCGGTACATCCACGGTCTTCACCGAGCGCCCGCAGTCGCCGCTCTCGTCGTAGATCATCTTGATCGCCTTGCTGCCGCGGTTGCGGCGCAGGATCGCCGGGCGGCCGGCATCCACTGCCGGCTTGTACAGGTAGAACTCGTCCGGGTTGACCGCACCCTGGACCACGGTCTCTCCCAGGCCGTAGGCAGCGGTAATGAAAATCACATCGCGGAAGCCGCTCTCGGTGTCCAGGGTGAACATCACCCCGGACGCGCCCGTCTCGCTGCGCACCATATGCTGCACGCCCGCGGAAAGGGCCACACCGTCGTGCATATAGCCGGTGTGCACCCGGTAGGCAATGGCGCGGTCATTGTAGAGGGACGCGAACACCTCCTTGACCGCCTGCAACACGGCGTCTATGCCGCGGATGTTCAGGAAGGTCTCCTGCTGACCGGCGAAGGAGGCGTCTGGCAGGTCCTCGGCGGTGGCCGAGGATCGCACCGCAACCGCGGTCTCGCCGCCGCCCAGGGCCTCGTAGCCCTCGCGGATCTCTCGCTCCAGTTGCTCGGGGAAGGGAGTATCCAGTATCCATTGGCGGATCTCCCCGCCGGACCGGGTCAGCGCGGTCACGTCATCCACGTCCAGCTCCGTCAGGCGCCCGGCGATGCGCTGTTCGAGCCCCCGATGGGCGAGAAAGGTGCGGAAGGCGTCCGCGGTGGTGGCAAAGCCCCCGGGAACGCTGACCCCGGCGCCCGCCAGCGAGGAGATCATCTCCCCGAGGGAAGCGTTCTTGCCGCCGACCTTGTCGACATCCCCCATACCCAGTTGTGCGAATTCGATGGTGAAGTTCGTCAAGAGAGCGCCCTCTGCAGCAGGATTTGAGGCCGCCGATTATAAGGATGGGTTTTGTAAAAAATACCCCGCAAAAATCGCCGAATATGTTGTAAATTTTCTACAAAAAACGGTTTCCGGAAAATTCAGCCCGAAAAACCTGTAGGATGTACCAACCAGAGCATCACGACACCCCTATGGCACAAGGTAAACGCACCGCATTCTTTATATCCGACGGCACCGGCCTCACCGTGGAGGCTATCGGTCACAGCCTGCTGGCCCAGTTTCGCGACCAGCAGGTGGAACAGGTTACCCTGCCCTACGTGGATTCCACGGAAAAAGTGCAGAAGGTACTGGAGCGGATCGAGCGGGCGTCCGGGGAATCGGGCCTGCAACCGGTAATTATCACCAGCATCGTCTCCGATGAAATCCGCCGGCAGCTGCACCGCAGCCCGGCGCTGATGCTGGATGTGTTCGAGAGCTATCTCACGCCGCTGGCGAACCTCTTCGGCCGCGATCCGGCGCAGACGGTGAATATCTCCCACGGCATCGCCGATGATCGGCGCTACAGCGAGCGCATCGAGGCGGTGCACTTCGCCATGGACAACGACGACGGCCGCCGGGTCCGGGAGTTCGAGCGGGCGGACACCATCCTGGTGGGAGTCTCCCGCTCCGGCAAGACGCCGACCTGCCTCTACCTGGCCCTGCAGTTCGGCCTGCGCGCAGCCAACTACCCCATCACCGAGGAGGATATGGATTCCACTGCCCTGCCGAGAATCCTGCGGCCCTACCGCGACAAGCTGTTCGGGCTCACCATCGACCCGTGGCGACTGATGGGTATTCGCCAGGAACGCCGCGCCAACAGCCGCTACGCTTCATTGGAACAGTGCGAATTTGAGGTGCGCCAGGTGGAGCAGATGCTGCGCCGCGCCCAGGTGCCCTTCCTCAACGCCACACAGCTGTCGGTGGAGGAACTGGCCACGAGGTTGATGTCTCAGGCGGGTATCGAGCGCCGTATTAGTTGACAGAGGCCGGACGCCAGAACACAGATAGGGTGGTCGCCGTACCCCGTTTGCGTTAATGTGCGCCATTTTCTGTCTTCCGGCTTCTGTCACCTGTATTCTGTAATGCAAATCGTCTCCCTACCCTATTCCGTCAACACTCCGGTGGCCTTCCAGGCGGTCGCGGACCTCCCCGCACCGGTCTGGCTGGACAGTGGCCGGCCGCTGGCATGCGGCGGGCGCTTCGACATCATCAGTGCAGATCCGGTGCAGACTCTGCAACTGCAGGCGGACAGCCCGGAGCCCTTCGCGCAGCTGGATGACCTGTTGTGCGAACTCTGCCCCCAGGAGAGCGACGGACAACTGCCCTTTTGTGGTGGCGCCATCGGCTACGCCGGCTACGAGTTGGGAAGGGAGGGAAACCACCTCGACATCGATCCCCGGGCCGCGGACCTGCCGGCGGGCTTTTTTGGGCTCTACACCTGGGCCCTGATCGTCGATCACCAGCTGTGCGCCAGCCACCTGGTGTTCCATCCCGCCTGTACCCGGATACAGAAACGCGACCTGGTGGCCC
This sequence comes from Microbulbifer sp., assembly GCF_051659245.1. Classification (NCBI taxonomy): domain Bacteria; kingdom Pseudomonadati; phylum Pseudomonadota; class Gammaproteobacteria; order Cellvibrionales; family Microbulbiferaceae; genus Microbulbifer; species Microbulbifer sp. The sequence continues at coordinate 966 of NZ_JBOFOC010000070.1, read as the reverse complement.
GGTTTACCGCGGTGCGCTGGCAGACAGAGCCGCGCACCGAATCGTTTCGCCTGCTGTCGCGTTTCACCCATGAATTTTCCCCTCGGGAATACCGGGATCGTATCGGGAAGATTCTCGACTATATCCGCGCCGGCGATATCTACCAGGCCAACTTCACCCAGCGCTTCTCCGCCGGCTATGAAGGCGACCCCCTGACGGCCTATCTGGCGTTGCGCCAGCGGGCCGCCGGCCCCTTCTCCGCCTATCTGGAACTGCCCCAGGGCAGCCTGCTGGGCCTTTCCCCGGAGCGCTTTATCCGCGCCGACGGCGGCGATCTGCAAACCGAACCTATCAAGGGGACGGCCCCGCGGGCGGACGACCCCGAGGCAGACACCCGGCTGGCGGATGCGCTGCGGCGCAGCGCCAAGGACCGGGCGGAAAACCTGATGATCGTGGACCTGCTGCGCAATGACTTCGGCAAACTGTGCGAGCGGGGCAGCGTGCGGGTTCCGAAGCTGTTCGAGCTGGCCAGCTTCGCCAACGTGCACCACCTGGTGAGTACCGTGACAGGCCGCCTGCCCGAGGGACGTAGCTTTGCCGAGCTCCTCGCGGCCTGCTTTCCCGGCGGCTCCATCACCGGCGCGCCCAAGCGGCGGGCGATGGAGGTCATCCGCGAGCTGGAACTCAGCCCCCGCGGGGTCTACTGCGGCAGCGTCTGCTACATCAGCAGTTGTGGGCGTGCGGACAGTAACATCTCCATCCGCACTTTCACCGCCGCCGGGGGCCGGCTTACCTGCGCCGCCGGCGGCGGCATAGTGGCGGATTCCGATCCGGCGGCGGAGCATGAGGAGTGCCTGAACAAAGTCCGGTTGTTGCTGGATACCGCGGAGCAGTTTCTCGCCTGAAACTACCTCTCTTTGTGTAGGAGCGGCCCATGGCCGCGATCAATCTTTCAGTTGTGCGCTGGAAGTCTGATCGCGGCCATGG
>NZ_JBOFOC010000069.1:0-32203 GCF_051659245.1 Microbulbifer sp. | reverse complement strand
CGCGATCGGATTCCAGGTAAGTCGGGAAGATTGATCGCGGCCATGGGCCGCTCCTACAGAAGACAGAGAATTACGTAAATCAGACTATGAGCGAAACAGACAACCAGCCTCCGGTAATCACCATCGACGGCCCCAGCGGCTCCGGCAAGGGCACCATCGCCAAGCTGTTGGCAGAGAAGTTGGGCTACACGCTGCTGGATTCCGGCGCCCTCTACCGCCTCACCGCGCTGGCGGCACTGGAACGCGAGACGGACCTGAGCGACGACGCCACCCTCACCGAGATTGCCGACGGGCTGGATATCCGCTTCGAACTGCGCGATGGCGAAACCGCGGCCCTTCTGGAGGGGCGGGACGTGACCGACGATATCCGCGGGGAGCGGGTCAGTATGGCCGCCTCCAGAGTTGCGGCCATGCCGGGGGTGCGCGCCGCGCTGTTGCAGCGCCAGCGGGACTTCCGCCAGCCCCCCGGGCTGGTGGCGGACGGGCGGGATATGGGCACCACGGTATTTCCCGATGCCCCGGTCAAGATATTCCTCACCGCCAGCGCCGAGGAGCGCGCCCGACGGCGCTTCGCACAGTTGCGGGAGAAGGGGGTTTCTGTTAGCCTCCGCGACCTGCTGGAGGACATCCGCGCCCGCGATGCGCGCGATACAAACCGCGCCGCTTCTCCTTTAGCTCCCGCGGAAGACGCGGTGGAGCTGGACAGCACGGGCATCGATATCGACGGCGTCCTGCAGCGGGTGCTACAGCTGGTGCGCGAACGCACATAGGGCTACGACAGACAGAATTTTCAACGACAGCGGCCGGGATCAGCCAGAATCGCCCGGCCGTTGTTGTAATCCGACCCGCGTGCTGGCAGCGCGGTGGGGTTCGGACTGGTGGTTGACTAAACTGAAAACCTTAGCCAGTGGCTTTAAGCCGCAGGCTAAGGTTTCGAGTCATCATCGGTCGGGCCCGACTATATAGGTAATGTAATGAGCGAAAGCTTTGCTGAACTTTTCGAAGAGAGCCTGAAGAGCGTAGAAATGGCCCCCGGTTCCATCGTGACCGGTGTGGTGATCGACGTGGACAAGGACTGGGTGACTGTGCACGCCGGCCTGAAGTCCGAAGGCGTTATTCCCTCCGCCCAGTTCATGAACGACAGGGGCGAGATCGAGTTGCAGGTGGGCGACGAAGTCCAGGTGGCCCTGGAAGCGGTGGAAGACGGTTTCGGTGAAACCCGCCTGTCCCGCGAGAAGGCCAAGCGCGCCGAAGCCTGGAAGATCCTCGACGCGGCCCACGCTGCCGACGAAGTGGTCAAGGGTGTCATCAGCGGCAAGGTCAAGGGCGGCTTCACCGTCGATGTGGCCAATATCCGCGCATTCCTGCCCGGCTCTCTGGTAGATGTGCGTCCGGTTCGCGACACCGCGCACCTGGAAGGCAAAGAGCTCGAGTTCAAAGTCATCAAACTGGATGCCAAGCGCAACAACGTGGTGGTGTCCCGCCGCGCGGTTATGGAAGCGGCGAACAGCGAAGAGCGCGAAGCGCTGCTGGCCAGCCTGCAGGAAGGCATGACCGTCAAGGGTATCGTGAAGAACCTGACCGACTACGGCGCCTTTGTGGACCTGGGCGGTATCGACGGCCTGCTGCACATCACCGACATGGCCTGGAAGCGCATCAAGCATCCGAGCGAGATCGTGAATGTCGGCGACGAGATCGACGTGAAAGTCCTCAAGTTCGACCGCGAGCGCCAGCGCGTATCCCTGGGCCTGAAGCAGCTGGGCGAAGACCCCTGGGTATCCATCAAGCAGCGCTATCCGGAAAACAGCCGCGTGAAGGCTGTGGTGACCAACCTCACCGACTACGGCTGCTTTGCCGAGCTGGAAGAGGGCGTCGAAGGCCTGGTGCACGTCTCCGAGATGGACTGGACCAACAAGAACATCCACCCGTCCAAAGTTGTCAACGTTGGCGACGAGGTCGAAGTGATGATTCTGGACATCGACGAAGAGCGCCGCCGTATCTCCCTGGGTATCAAGCAGTGCCAGGAAAACCCCTGGGATGCCTTCGCGCGCAAGCACGCCAAGGGCGACAAGATCTCCGGCAAGATCAAGTCCATCACTGATTTCGGTATCTTTATCGGCCTGGACGGCAGCATCGACGGCCTGGTACACCTGTCCGACATCTCCTGGAACGAAGCTGGCGAAGAAGCCGTGCGCAAGTTCAAGAAGGGCGATGAAATCGAGACTGTTATCCTGGGTATCGATTCCGACCGTGAGCGCATCTCCCTGGGCATCAAGCAACTGGAATCCGATCCCTTCTCCGACTACGTGACCACCAATGACCGTGGCAGCATCGTGACCGGTACCGTGAAGGAAGTGGACGCCAAGCAGGCGGTCATCACCCTGGCGGGCGAAGTGGAAGGTGTTCTGCGTGCCTCTGAAATCAGCCGCGACAAGGTGGAAGATGCCCGTAACGCGCTGAAGGAAGGCGAGGAAGTGGAAGCCAAGATCACCAGCGTGGATCGCAAGAACCGCGTGATCAGCCTGTCCATCAAGGCCAAGGACCAGGACGACGAGAAGCAGGCGGTCAAGGATCACAGCAAGAAGCAGGCCGAGCAGATGCAGCCGGCCACCATCGGTGACCTGATCAAGGCGCAGATGAACAACAAAGAGTAACTTTCTTTGTTATCAAGGCCCCGGATCGATTGTCCGGGGCAACCCGAAAGCCGGACCGGGGTTGCCCAGTCCGGCTTTCTATTAGATGATTGCCGCTCTACTCTAGAATAATCAATGACTTACAGAAGGCGACAGGGCGCATGACCAAATCCGAACTGATCGAAAGGATTGCGTTGAGGTTGGATCAGCTGCCGGTGAAAGACGTGGAGCTGGCGGTAAAGGTGATGTTGGATTCTATGTCGGAGGTTCTCGCGCGCGGAGAGCGCATCGAGATTCGCGGTTTTGGCAGCTTTTCCCTGCACTATCGCGCTCCGCGTACCGGCCGCAACCCGAAGACGGGAGACGCAGTGGCGCTGGCGGGCAAATACGTGCCCCACTTCAAGCCGGGTAAGGAACTGCGCGACAGAGTCAATCGGCGCATGCGCGATGAGGCGGTAGGCCAAGTATGATTAACTACTACCTGAATCCGTGACTTCAGGGCGGATGCAGAGTGCAAGATATTGGCGTCACAGTGGATTTTCCGAAGGAGTGGCGTATCCGGGATTACGACCGACTGAGGAAAATTCGCTGTGGCGTCAAGAGCTTATGCTCTGCGCCGTCATGAAGTTACGGATTCAGGTATTATTTACCTTCCGGAAGATGGAGGTTCCCTTGTCATTCCTGCGCTGGCTGTTGCGTCTCTTCTACGGGTTGCTCGCCCTCCTGTGTATCGCCATCGGGATCTACTTTGCGGTGGACAATCCCGACACCATCTCGCCCAGCCTCGGGGGCTACACGCTGCGCTCCGGCAGTGTGGGTTTCTGGCTGATCGCTTTCCTGTTGTTCGGGGTGCTGCTGGGGTTTATCGTCGGCCTGCTGCCTTTGCATGCGGAGCGCCGCCGCGCGCAGGGGCTGGAGCGCCAAATGCAGCGCCTGGAACGGGAACTCCACACGGTACGCCGCCAGGTGTCCGGAGGCTGACTTGGCCGATCTAGCCTTTTTCTTTTTTCTCCTCGCCGCCATTGCCATTGGCTGGCTGTTGGGGCGCAGGAGTATCAGGAAGAAAGCGGACTGCGGCGACAAGCAGCAGGCCCTGGCGCGCTCCTATGCCCAGGGGCTCAACTACCTGCTCAGCGAGCGCCCCGACGACGCTATCGACAAATTCATCGACTCGCTGGAAGTCAGCAGCGCCACCTTCGACACCCATCTGGCCCTGGGCAATCTGTTGCGCAAGCGCGGTGAGCACGACCAGGCCATCCGCGTGCACCAGAACCTGCTGGCGCGCCCCAGTTTGTCCCGGACCAGCCAGCAGAAGGCGCAGTTGGAACTGGCCCGGGACTATATTGCCGCCGGCTGGCTGGACAGGGCCGAGCGCCTACTGCAGGAACTGGTGGAGACTTCAGCGGAGCTCCGCAATACCAGCCTCGAGCACCTGGTGGAGGTGTACCGGGACGAGCGTGAGTGGGCCAAGGCGATTCACGCGGTCAACCTGTTGCACGGGCGGCGCTTCAAGCGACTGTCGTCCGAGTGGGCACCGGTCCAGGCCCACTTCTGCTGCGAGCTGGCGGAAGAGGCGATCAATGGCAAAGACTACCTCAGCGCGCGCAAGCATATCGACGCGGCACTGGGCTACCACCGCAGTTCAGTGCGCGCGAACCTGCTCTGGGGCCGGCTGGAACACCTGCTCAACCGGCCGCAGGAAGCCATCAGGGTATTGCAGCGGATCCCGCGGCAGAGTCCGGACTATATTCCCGAAACCCTCGATCTGCTGATCACCTGCTACAGCGAAGTGGGCGACGAGAAGGGGCTCGATAAATACCTGGAGACCCTGCTGCGCGAACACCCCTCCAACAGCGTGCTGATCGCCCTGACCGAGCGAATCCACCAGCGGCAGAGCGAGGCGGCTGCGGCCGCCTTTATGGGTAAGCAGTTGGCACTGCGCCCGTCGCTGCGCGGCCTGGGGCACTTCCTCGACCTGCATATCGACAGTACTCAGGGGCGTGCGCGTGAGAATCTTTCCCTGCTGAAAACCCTGATTGACCAGTTGATCGCCAGCCGCCCCCACTACCGCTGCAGTAATTGCGGTTTTTCCGGCAACCAGTTGCACTGGCTGTGCCCCAGTTGCAAGCACTGGGATTCGGTGCGCTCGGTCAAGGGCGTAGAGGGGGAATAATCAGTGATCAATGAACAGTTACCAATGATCAATGTGTAGGGTGCGCCGTGCGCACCATTGAGAGAGAGGTATTTTTTGCAAACACGTGTTTCTTCTCCAGTAATCGTCGCCCTGGACTACGATAACGCCGATGCGGCGCTGGCAATGGCGGATCGATTGGACCCGCAACTCTGTCGCGTCAAGGTGGGCAAGGAGCTGTTTACCGCCGCCGGGCCGCAGTTGGTCGGGGAGCTGGTGGCGCGGGGCTTCCAGGTCTTTCTGGACCTCAAGTTTCACGATATCCCTAACACCGTCGCCGCCGCGGTCAGGGCTGCGGCGGAGCTGGGCGTGTGGATGGTCAACGTACACGCCAGCGGCGGCAGCCGTATGATGCGCACCGCGGCGAAGGCGCTGGAGGAGTTCGGCGAGCGCAGGCCGCTGTTGATCGCTGTTACGGTGTTGACCAGTACCGCCCCGGAGGAGCTGGCGGAAACCGGTGTGGCACGGCCGTTGCAAGACCAGGTGCTGGCACTGGCAGAGCTGGCCCAGCGCAGTGGATTGGACGGCGTGGTCTGCTCCGCGCGCGAGGCCCAGTTACTGCGCGCGGCTTGCGGCGATGATTTTGTCCTGGTGACGCCGGGGATACGCCCGAGCGGTTCCGCGGCCGACGACCAGAGGCGCATCGTCACACCGGAGCAGGCTCTGGAGTGGGGTGCCGATTACCTGGTGATCGGGCGCCCGATCACCACAGCGGCAGAGCCCGCGGTCGCGCTGGGAGAGATTCTTGATGGAATCGGTTAAAAATCAACCAGTTGTGTAATGGCGTGTAATGCGATTGCGCCCACAAACGGGAAATAAACTGCTAGAGTGTGCCGCGGTGGTAACCCCCGCTGGCCCGGTTGGCACAGGATTCGTGCGCAGTCGGCAGCGCCGGGGAGCGCCACCGGTTATCGTTGCGGCAAGAGAACACACGGAAAAGACGGATGGCGCGTTGGGTGGTAATTGGCGGCACTGGAGCTATCGGCAGAGCTCTGTGCCGCCACCTGGTATCGGTCGGGCAGCAGGTGCTGTCCGTCTCCCGCGCCCCTCGCGGCCCCGAGGGTTGTGAACATCTCTCCTTCGCGCTGTTCCCTGAAAACGATTTATCCAGGCTCTTCCGTTCGGGGGACCGGGTTGTATACGCCGCGGGCCTGGCCGGGCGCGCTGACTGCGAGCGAAACCCACAACTGGCGCGCTGGCTCAACAGCGATTGTCCGGTAGTGCTGCTGCGCGCCGCTGACAGCGCTGGCGCAGAGTCATTTGTATACCTTTCCAGCGTCAAGGCACTGCGTCCGCCGGCGGGGGTCCTGGCAAATGAGGACAGCGGGACTCCGGCGGCGGATGTCTATGGTCGCAGCAAGTGGCTGGGGGAGCGGCAATTACTCGCGGAGCCGGTGCGCTGCAGACTCAACCTGATCCGCCCGGCCTCCGTTTACGGTGGTGATTCAGCCGCCGGGCGCGCGCAGCGTTGGCGCGGTCTGCTGCGCACCTGGGGGCGCCTCGCGCCCCTGCCCGCCAGCGGTTGCCGCAGTTTTGTCAGCCTGGCGGATCTGCTGGCGGCCATCGCACTGGTGGCGGAGGCGGCCAATTGCGACCGGGAGACATTTATTGCCGCGGAACCGCGCTTTTACGATCTGGCGGCCATCGCCTCCGCCGCCAGCGGTGCGCGGACCCGGGCCTGCAACTGGCTCACACGGCTGCTGCTGGCGCCGGTGCGTCCCCTGCGCAGGCTGCCTATTGCGCACAAGCTGCTCGAACTGGAGCAGAGCGAACTCTACAGTGCCGCCCGTTTGCGCAGCATGCTGCCCTGGCGGGCCGAGGGGCGATACAGCGAATTTTTACGGGGTGTTTCGTGAGCGGTTTGGTCGGAAGCTGGCTCTTCCTGGTGCCGCTGGCGGCGGCGGTAAGCTACGGGGTGATGGCGCTATTGCTGTCGCGTATGCGCGAACTGGCCCTGGATCTGCCCAATCACCGTTCCCTGCATGAGGCGCCGGTGCCCCGCACCGGCGGCTGGGCTTTGCTGGCCGGCTGCGCGCTGGCGCTGATGTTGAGCCCGGCGGTACTGCCAATATCGGCATTTACCGGGTTCGGATTGCTGTTGGCGGTGTCGGCGCTGGATGATCTGCGCCATGTCTCCGCCCGGGTTCGCCTGCCGGTACACCTGCTGGCGGTGGCGCTGGTGGTGGTCGGCCTGCCGCAGCCGCTGGCTTGGTGGTGGTATCCGCTACTGCTGGTCGCTGGGGTGTGGACGATCAACCTGTACAACTTTATGGACGGCATGGACGGCCTGGCCGGCAGTATGACAGCCATGGGTTTCGCCACCCTGGGGTTGATCTGTGCATGGAGGGGGCATGGAGACCTGGCGGGCGTCTGTGCCCTGCTGGTAGTTACCGCCCTGGTGTTCCTGCGCCACAACTGGCCTCCGGCAAATATTTTCCTGGGCGACGCCGGTTCCACTACCATCGGTCTGGCGGCGGTGGCGGTCAGCCTGTTCGGCTGGCAGCGGGGGGCTTTCGGCCCGTTGGTACCTGTTGTGGTGTTTGCGCCCTTCTGGCTGGATGCCACCGTGACATTGCTGCGTCGCATGGCAGCGGGTAAACGCTGGTGGGAAGCGCACCGGGAACATTTTTACCAGCGCAGCGTGTTACGTATTGGGGTAAAGAGAACTCTGTACCGGCAACTGGGATTTATGCTGTCCGCATCTGTATTGGCGCTGGCGTTGATGCTGTTCGGTCTGGGTTGATCGGCCGCCGCGATTCAGGGGTATGGTGGCGACAAGGAAATAAAAATTTAGGGGGTGGAGTGAAACGCGTCTTACGCACAACTCAGAAACACTACAAGCCGGCTTTGATGCTGTTGTACGATCTGCTGGCACTGGCAGGCGCATTTTTCGTGGCCATGACGATTCGGGTCAACAACCTGTCGCCGGTCCTGGAAATGGAGATGTTGATCTGCCTGGGGCTGACTCTGGGTTCCAGCAGTTTTATTTTCATGCGCCTGGGGCTCTACCGCACAGTGATCCGCTATATGGGCCAGCAGGCCATTGTGGCTGTTCTGCAGGGGGTCACTGCGTCGGCGGTTGTGCTGGCGGTGGCTTCCTATCTCACCTATGCGGGGGTTCCCCGTTCGGTTCCGGTGATCTACTGGTGTTTCGCGCTCATTGCAGTAGGTGGTTCCCGCTGGCTGGTGCGTATCTACTACCAGATGGCGTTGGAGATCCACAAGAACCGGGTGGCTATCTATGGCGCCGGCACGGCCGGCCTGCAGCTCTACAAGGCGCTGGTGCACGGCGAAATCTACAAGCCGGTCGCCTTTTTTGATGACAACGCCTCCAAACAAAACACCCTGATCGACGGTGTGTTGGTGTACAACCCGGCCAATATTCTCGACATCGTCGCCGAGCGGGATATTACCGAGGTGCTGCTGGCGATGCCCGGGGTCCCCAAGCGCCGCCGCCGGGAGATCACCCGCAGCCTGCGCGAGCAGGGGCTGGTGGTGAAAGTGATTCCCGGGCTTGAGGAGCTGGTGGACAGCGCCGGGCGCACCTCCGATTTGTCTCAGATCTACGAGAATGTTCTCGGTCGCGCACCGGTGGAGCCGCAGAAATCCCTGATTGCCGAGTCCATCAGCGGCAAAGTGGTTTTGGTTACCGGGGCGGGCGGCTCCATCGGCTCGGAACTCTGCCGCCAGATAGTGCAATGGGGCCCCAGGCAACTGGTGATGGTGGAAGCTTCCGAATACGCCCTCTACCAGATAGAGCGGGAACTCTGTCAGCAGCAGCAGGATGAAGGGCTGCAGGTGCCGGTGACCGTGCTCTTGGGGGATGTGCGCGATCGGGCGCGCATGGCAGAGATTATCCAGGCCTTCGGGGTGCAGACCATTTATCACGCCGCGGCCTACAAGCACGTACCGCTGGTGGAGCAGAATATGATACTGGGTGCGGACAACAACGTGCTCGGCACTCTCTCGGTGTTGGAAGCGGCGGAGGCTTTCGGGGTTGAGCAGTTTGTGTTGATTTCCACCGACAAGGCGGTGCGCCCCACCAATGTGATGGGGGCCACCAAGCGCCTGGCCGAGCTCATCTGTCAGGATTTCGGTCGCCGTTTCGGCAAGACCCGGGTGTGCATGGTGCGCTTTGGCAATGTGCTGGGCTCTTCCGGCTCGGTGATCCCGCTGTTCACCGACCAGATCAACGCCGGCGGTCCGGTCACCGTGACCCACCCCAAGGTCACCCGCTATTTCATGACCATACCGGAAGCTGCCCAGTTGGTGTTGCAGGCCGGCAGTATGGGACGCAATGGCGAGGTGTTCGTGCTGGATATGGGGGAACCGGTGCGTATCTTCGACCTGGCCCGGCGGCTGATTCACATCATGGGACACACGGTACGTGACGAGGAAAACCCCGACGGCGACATCGAGATCCAGATCAGCGGCCTGAGGCCGGGAGAGAAGCTCTACGAGGAGTTGCTGCTGGGGGACAAGGTTTCGGGCACCGACCACCCGATGATTATGCGCGCGGAGGAGGAGCGGCTCTCCAGTGAGCGGCTGCAAATCCTGCTGGGGGAACTGCGCGACGCCTGCAGTCGCCACGACTGCGAGGGGGTGCATCGCGCCCTGACCGAGGCGGTCAAGGATTACCTGCCCAAGCACAGCCTGGTGGACGCCGTCTGGAATCAGCAGCGGCTGCAGGGACCTGTGCGCAGTGCGGGTCCGGCACAAGTGAAGCGGCTGCCGGTGTCGGAGGACAGGACGGCCGGCTAGCGATTCCTGAATGCGGGCCGGGCCAGGTGTCCGGCCGGTATTGGTAAAAAAAATTTACTGGCCGAAAATAAAAAAGGGCCGCATCTCTGCGGCCCTTTTCTATTGCTGCTATTGCTGTTTGGCTCCGCCTGCTGGGCTCGAACCAGCGACCCAATGATTAACAGTCATTTGCTCTACCAACTGAGCTAAGGCGGAATATCTTTGCGGTCAGTGCCGTTCAGATGGCGCGTATCTTATAGACGGCCCCGGTGTAGGTCAACCCCTTTTTTTTCGCTTTAACTAATTGATTTGTCAGCGTTTATATCCGTGCCTACAATCCTGAACCGGCCCGGAGAATGGTGGAGACTATGGAATCGCGTCCGTTTCAAGTGGTGTGCAATTACAGCCCGGCGGGTGACCAGCCCGCCGCGATAGAGGCGTTGGTAGGGGGGGTGGAAGACGGCCTGAGCCACCAGACCCTGCTGGGTGTGACCGGCTCCGGCAAGACCTTCACTATGGCCAACATCGTCGAGCGGGTACAGCGGCCGGCCATTGTAATGGCCCATAACAAGACCCTGGCGGCGCAGTTGTACGGGGAGTTCAGAGAGTTTTTCCCCAAGAACTCGGTGGAGTACTTCGTCTCCTATTACGACTACTACCAGCCGGAAGCCTATGTTCCTTCCTCGGACACTTTTATCGAGAAGGACGCCTCGGTCAATGAGCATATCGAGCAGATGCGCCTGTCCGCCACCAAGGCGCTGATCGAGCGTCGCGATGTGATTGTGGTGGCCACTGTGTCCGCCATTTATGGCCTTGGGGACCCGGACAAGTACCTGAAGATGGTGCTGCACCTGGATCGCGGCGACCTGGTGGATCAGCGCACCATCCTGCGCCGCCTGGCGGAACTCCAGTACACCCGCAACGACACCGACTTCCGCCGCGCCACCTACCGGGTGCGCGGCGACGTGATCGACATCTATCCGGCGGATTCGGATATGGAGGCGGTGCGCCTGTCCCTGTTCGACGAGGAGATCGAGGAGATCACGCTGTTCGATCCGCTCACCGGCGAGATGCTGAAAAAGGTGCCGCGGGTGACCATCTTCCCCAAGTCCCATTACGTGACCCCGAGGGAGACCATCGTCAGCGCCATCGACCAGATCAAGGAGGAGCTGCGCGAGCGCCTCAAGCAACTGCGCGACAACGGCAAGCTGCTGGAGGCCCAGCGCCTGGAGCAGCGCACCAAGTACGACCTGGAGATGATGCAGGAGCTGGGTTATTGCAACGGAGTGGAGAACTACTCCCGCTATCTGTCCGGTCGGGGTCCCGGCCAGCCGCCGCCCACGCTGTTCGATTACCTGCCCGACGACGCGCTGCTGTTTATCGACGAGAGCCACGTCACCGTGCCGCAGATCGGCGGTATGTACCGCGGCGACCGCTCGCGCAAGGAGACGCTGGTGGAATACGGATTCCGCCTGCCCTCGGCGCTGGACAACCGCCCGCTCAAGTTCGAGGAGTGGGAACAGCTGGCGCCGCAGGCTATCTTCGTCTCCGCCACTCCTGGTCCCTACGAAGCGGAGCACGCCGGTCAGGTGGTGGAGCAGGTGGTGCGCCCCACCGGCCTGGTGGACCCGCAAGTGGAGATTCGCCCCGCGTCGACCCAGGTGGACGATGTCCTCTCGGAAATCCATCGCTGTACGGATGCGGACCAGCGAGTACTCATTACAGTGCTCACCAAGCGCATGGCGGAGGACCTTACCGAGTACCTGGACGAAAGCGGTATACGCGTGCGCTATCTGCACTCGGATATCGATACGGTGGAGCGGGTGGAGATTATCCGCGACCTGCGCATCGGCGAGTTCGACGTACTGGTGGGGATCAACCTGCTGCGCGAGGGGCTGGATATGCCGGAAGTGGCGCTGGTGGCCATCTTCGATGCGGACAAGGAGGGCTTCCTGCGCTCCGACCGCTCCCTGATTCAGACCATCGGCCGCGCCGCGCGCAACCTGCATGGGCGGGCCATTCTCTACGCGGACAGGGTCACCGACTCCATGAAGCGCGCGCTGGAGGAGACGGAGCGGCGGCGGCTGAAGCAACTGGAGTTCAACGCCGACCACGGCATTACCCCCCAGGGCATTCGCAAGAGCGTGGCGGACATCATGGAAGGCGCCGTCGCCCCCGGCGTGCCGGCGCGTGGTCGCCGCAAGGTGGCGGAAGGGAAGGGCGCCTACAAGGTGGACCGCAAGCCGCTCACCGATCAGCAGCGCTGGGCGCGTATCGAGGAACTGGAGGAGCAGATGTACGGACATGCCAAGAACCTGGAATTCGAAGCTGCCGCCAAACTCCGCGACGAAATCACCCGCCTGAAGGAAGAGCCGTAGCTGATGGCTCCCCTCTCCCGCTGGCGGGAGAGGGGGCTGGGGGAGGGGGCAGGGCCGAAGGCCCCTGTAGGAGCGGCCCATGGCCGCGATCGGACCCTCCGGTTGCCACTCCCACTAAGTTGTTGAAAACCCAAAAATCCGATGCTAAAGTTCGCGCTCTTCGCAGCACGGGGTTCCCGGGTTGCAAGATTTAGACCCGTAGCTCAGTTGGTTAGAGCGCTGCCTTGACATGGCAGAGGTCAGCGGTTCAAGTCCGCTCGGGTCTACCATCATTATTTTTTGTGCCCGGCCTTCCGCCGGGATCACGCTGCCTTTGGTAGGGGCGGCCACTGATAGAAAGGAAGTACAATGCCCGTTGTCACTCTCCCCGACGGCTCCCGTCGCGAATTCTCCAAGCCCGTTTCCGTACACGACGTCGCCGCCGATATCGGCCCCGGCCTGGCTAAGGCCGCGCTCGCCGGTGTGGTGGACGGTAAAGAGGTCGACACCAGCTATGTGATCGACCGCGACGCGGAACTGGCAATCATTACCGACCGCCAGCCGGAGGGGCTGGAGGTTATCCGTCACTCCACCGCGCACCTGCTGGCCCAGGCGGTGAAGCAACTGTACCCCACTGCACAGGTCACCATCGGCCCGGTGATCGAGGACGGCTTCTATTACGATTTCGCCTACGAGCGCCAGTTTACGCCGGAAGATCTGGAAAAAATCGAGAAGCGGATGGAGGAACTGGCCAAGGAAGATATTCCGGTCAGTCGCCGCCTGATGCCGCGGAACGAGGCGGTCGAGTACTTCCGAGAAATGGGTGAGGAATATAAAGCGAAGATCATCGCCGATATTCCCAGTGACGAAGACATCTCCCTGTATCGCCAGGGCGATTTCGAGGACCTGTGCCGCGGCCCGCACGTGCCGTCCACCGGCAAACTGAAAGCCTTCAAGCTGACCAAGGTAGCCGGCGCCTACTGGCGCGGCGACGCCAGCAACGAGATGCTCACCCGCGTCTACGGCACCGCCTGGGCCAACAGGAAAGACCTGAAGGCCTACCTGCACCGCATTGAGGAGGCGGAGAAGCGCGACCACCGCAAGCTGGCGAAGAAATACGATCTCTTCCATATCCAGGAAGAGGCGCCGGGCATGGTGTTCTGGCACCCGAACGGCTGGACTGTCTACAGCACCATCGAGCAGTACATGCGCCGTCGCCAGCGCGAGTATGGCTACAAGGAGATCAAGACCCCGCAACTGGTGGATTTCTCTCTATGGCGCAAATCCGGCCACGCGGACAAGTTCGGCGACGACATGTTCACCCTCACCAGTGAGGAGCGCCAGTTCGCGATCAAGCCGATGAACTGCCCCTGTCACGTGCAGGTGTTCAACCAGGGCCTGCGCAGCTACCGCGACCTGCCCCTGCGCCTGGCGGAATTCGGCTCCTGCCATCGCAGTGAGCCCTCCGGTTCCCTGCACGGGCTGATGCGCGTTCGCGGCTTCGTGCAGGATGACGGCCATATATTCTGTACCGAAGAGCAGATTCAGTCGGAAGTGTCCGATTTCATGGACCTGCTGCACTCGGTATACCGGGACTTCGGTTTCGAAGAGGTGATTTACCGCCTGTCCACCCGCCCGGAACAGCGGGTGGGCTCCGACGAGAGCTGGGACAAGGCGGAAAAGGCTCTGGCCCAGGCCCTGGACGCCGCCGGTCTGCCCTGGGAGGAACTGCCGGGAGAGGGCGCCTTCTACGGCCCCAAGATCGAGTTCTCTCTGAAGGACTGCCTGGGCCGGGTGTGGCAATGCGGCACCATCCAGGTGGATTTCTCCATGCCGGGCCGCCTGGACGCCCAGTATGTGGCGGAAGACGGCTCCCGCCAGACCCCGGTGATGTTGCATCGGGCGGCGCTGGGCTCCTTCGAGCGCTTTATCGGTATCCTGATCGAGCACTATGAGGGCGCTTTCCCCGCCTGGCTGGCGCCCCAGCAGGTTGCGGTGCTGAATATCACTGACCGGCAGGCCGGATACTGTCGCGAACTGGAGGCCCGTCTCGCTGCTTTGCAATATCGTGCCTCGGCCGACTTGAGAAACGAGAAGATCGGCTTTAAAATCCGCGAGCACACGCTACAGCGTGTCCCTTATCTGCTGGTGATCGGCGATAAGGAAGTGGAGAGCCAAACGGTCGCCGTGCGCACACGCAGCGGTGAGGACCTTGGGACCATGACTTTTGAGTCATTCCTAGAGATCCTCGACCGGGACGTGGATCGCCGCGGCCGTTTGTCTATTTCTGAAAATTGACGGAGACGATAGTTATTAAACGAGACAGCAGCAAGGGACGGTCCAAAAAGGCCCGCATTAATGATCAGATTGAGGCGTCAGAGCTGCGCCTGATTGGAGCCGACGGCGAGCAGGTGGGCATTGTCACCCTGGAAGATGCCCTGGAGGCCGCGCAGAAGGTCAATCTGGATCTCGTTGAAATTGCGCCGGACTCCGATCCGATAGTCTGTAAAATCATGGACTACGGAAAGCACATTTTTGAGGCCAAAAAGGCCAAAAATGCTGCCAAGAAGAAACAGAAGCAGCAGCAGATCAAAGAAATGAAGTTTCGTCCCGGTACCGATATCGGCGACTACCAGATCAAGCTGCGCAACCTGACCCGCTTCCTGGAGGCGGGGGACAAGGCCAAGATTTCCCTGCGCTTCCGCGGCCGGGAAATGGCGCACCAGGAGCTGGGTATGGAAATGATGCAGCGCATCGAGAAAGACCTGGAAGAGCTGGGTACCGTGGAGCAGCGGCCGAAAATGGAAGGCCGCCAGATGATTATGGTGATTGCCCCCAGCAAAAAGAAGAAGTAAGGCCCCGGGAAGTCATTCCCGGACCTGCTCGGAGAAGTGATTGGGCGACGGCTGCCTCCTCACTCTCACAATGCCGCTGGTATTTGCCGGCGGTTTTTACACTAGGTGCCTGACCACAGGCGCACAATTACTTTGGAGTACAAAATGCCGAAAGCAAAAGTACACAGTGGCGCCGCCAAGCGCTTCAAGAAGACGGCTGCGGGCTACAAGCACAAGCACGCCAACAAGAGCCACATCCTCACCAAGATGACCACCAAGCGCAAGCGTCAGCTGCGCGGCACCCAGACCATGAACAAGTCTGATGCCACCCTGGTCGATCGTATGCTGCGCGCCAAGTAATTGGCCCATCGCAAACAGGTTTAAGAGGATAGAGTTATGGCCCGTGTTAAACGTGGTGTAGAGGCGCGTCGTCGTCACAAGAAAATTCTGAAGCAGGCCAAGGGTTACTACGGTGCGCGTTCGCGCGTATTCCGCGTAGCCAAGCAGGCGGTGATCAAAGCCGGCCAGTACGCTTACCGCGACCGTCGCGTTAAAAAGCGCAACTTCCGCGCTCTGTGGATCACTCGTATCAACGCCCAGTCCCGCGCTGAAGGCCTGAGTTACAGCCGCCTGATCGCCGGTCTGAAAAAGGCTGAGATCTCCCTGGATCGCCGTGTTCTGGCCGATCTGGCGGTATACGACAAAGCCGCTTTTGCTGCCGTAGTTGAAAAAGCCAAGGCAGCCCTGGCGGCGTAAGCTGCCACTTCAGTTGCAAGACTGAATACAAAAAATAGGGAAGGGCT
This sequence comes from Microbulbifer sp., assembly GCF_051659245.1. NCBI lineage: Bacteria > Pseudomonadati > Pseudomonadota > Gammaproteobacteria > Cellvibrionales > Microbulbiferaceae > Microbulbifer > Microbulbifer sp. Next base: position 16,645 of record NZ_JBOFOC010000069.1, on the reverse strand, counting down.
GTTGTGGCCCTTCCCTATTTTTTTATGGAGTTTCCGCTATTTTTTAAACGAAGTTGGATTCAAACGGGAATAGTTCGATGCAAGATTTGCAGTCCCTCACCGAGCGGGCACTGGAGCTGGTGGAGCAGGCCGACGGCCTGGCGGCACTGGACCAGGTGCGCGTGGACTACCTGGGTAAAAAGGGCCAGCTCACTGCGCTGCTGAAAAGCCTGGGCAAACTGTCGGCGGAAGAGCGCCCGGCAGCCGGTGCCAGGATCAATGAAGCCAAGCAACAGGTGCAGGAAAAGATCAATGCGCGCCGCGGCCAGCTGGAACAGGCCGCGATTGACGCCAAGCTGGCGGAAGAAACCACCGACGTCACTTTGCCCGGCCGCGGTGAAGAGCAGGGTAATGCGCACCCGGTGACCCGCACCATGCGCCGCATCGAAGAGCTGTTTGTGCGTCTCGGTTTCTCCGTGGAAGAGGGGCCGGAGATCGAGGACGACTACCACAACTTCGAGGCACTGAATATTCCCGCGCACCACCCGGCGCGGGCGATGCACGACACCTTCTATATCGATCCGGCCACGGTGCTGCGCACCCACACCTCCCCGGTGCAGATACGCACTATGGAAAAGGCCGCGCCGCCGATTCGTATCATCTGCCCGGGTCGGGTCTACCGCTGCGATTCCGACGTGACCCACTCGCCCATGTTCCATCAGGTGGAAGGGCTGGTAGTGGACAAGAGGGTCAGCTTCGCGCACCTGAAGGGCTGCGTGGACCAGTTCCTGAAAGCCTTCTTCGAGGCCGACGTGCCGGTGCGCTTCCGGCCGTCCTACTTCCCGTTCACCGAGCCCTCCGCGGAAGTGGACATCCAGTGCACCGGCTGTGGCGGCGAGGGCTGCCGCGTCTGCTCCGGCACCGGCTGGCTGGAAGTGATGGGCTGCGGCATGGTGCACCCGAATGTGTTCACCGCCTGCGATATCGACAGCGAAACCTATTCCGGCTTCGCCTTCGGCATGGGCGTGGAGCGCCTCGCCATGCTGCGCTACGGCGTCAACGACCTGCGCCTGTTTTTCGACAACGACCTGCGCTTCCTCAAGCAGTTTTAATGCCCGGGACCCGGACTCGGGACTCGGGATTTGCGTAGGAGCGGCCCATGGCCGCGATCGGAATTTCCGACAGCACTGACCTTGATCGCGGCCGCTCCTACAAAGCGAAAGAGCAGACAGCGCAAAACAGAATTCAGCAAGAGACAGCACTATGAAATTCAGCAACTCCTGGCTGCGGGAATGGGTAAACCCGCAACTGACCGCACAGGAACTGGCCGACCAGATCACCATGGCCGGTCTGGAAGTGGATGGCGTTGAAAAAGTCGCGGGCGAATTTTCCGGCGTGGTGGTGGGCGAGATCCTCGCCTGTGAACAGCACCCGGACGCGGACAAGCTGCGCGTGTGCAAGGTCGCCGGCCACCCGGATGGCGAGATGCAGGTGGTCTGCGGCGCCCCCAACGCCCGCGCCGGCATCAAGATTCCCTTCGCCCTGGTGGGCGCTGTGCTGCCGGGCGACTTCAAGATCAAAAAAGCCAAGCTGCGCGGCGTCGAGAGCTTCGGCATGCTGTGCGCCCAGACAGAACTGGAGCTGGGCGAGGACAGTGACGGTATCTGGGAACTGCCGGACAACGCTCCCACCGGCGAGGCGCTGCGGGAATATCTGCAGTTGGACGACGAAACCATCGATGTGGACCTGACCCCGAACCGCTCCGATTGCCTCGGCATCGCCGGCATCGCCCGCGAAGTGGGTGTACTCAACCGCTGCCCGGTACAGGGCCCTGAGATCGCCCCGGTGACGGCGAAGATCGACGACAGCCTGCCGGTCTCCCTGCACGCCGGCGACGCCTGCCCGCGCTATGTGGGCCGGGTGATCCGCAATATCGACATCAATGCGCAGCCCCCGCTGTGGATGCAGGAACGCCTGCGTCGCAGCGGCCTGCGCTCAATCGATCCGGTGGTGGACGTCACCAACTACGTGTTGCTGGAACTCGGCCAGCCGATGCACGCCTTCGACCTGCAGAAACTCAGCGGCGGCATCAAGGTGCGCCTGGCGGAGCAGGGCGAGGAGCTGACCCTGCTGGATGGCCAGGAAGTCAAACTGCAGGCCGGCACCCTGCTGATCGCCGACGAGCAGAAGCTGCTGGCCATGGCTGGCATCATGGGCGGTAGGGATAGCGCGGTAACCAAAGACACCCGCGATATCTTCCTCGAGAGCGCCTTCTTCAACCCGCTGGCCATCGCCGGCAAGGCGCGCTCCTACGGCCTGCACACGGATTCCTCGCACCGCTTCGAGCGCGGTGTCGATTACCGCCTGCAGGAGAAAGCCGTTGAGCGCGCCACCCAACTGCTGCTGGAAATCGTCGGTGGCGAACCGGGCCCGGTGCACCTGCGCGAGCTGAGCGAACTCATGCCCGCCGAGCGCCATATCACTCTGCGCCGCGCGCGGGTGGAGCAGGGTCTGGGCGTGGCCCTGGCCGACGACGAAATCGTCGACATCCTCACCCGTCTGGGCCTGGAGAAGATCGACCAAAGCGCCGAGGGCTGGACCTTCCTCATCCCCAGCTTCCGCTTCGATATCGCCATAGAGGCGGACCTGCTCGAAGAGCTGGCGCGGGTCTACGGCTACAACCGCATTCCCAGCGAGAGCTTCACTGCCGCGCTGGATATAGTGCCGCTGCCGGAGCGTGAGATCGCCCGGGAGGTTCTGGAGCAGACACTGCTGGCGCGCGGCTATAACGAGGCCATCACCTTCAGCTTTATCGACCGTGAATCCGCCGCACTCTTCGACCCCCAGGCCGAACCTGTGGCCCTGCAGAATCCAATCAGCGCCGAACTGGCGGTGATGCGCACCTCTCTGGTGCCCGGCCTGTGCAAGGCGCTGCAGTACAACCTGAACCGACAGCAGAGCCGCGTGCGCCTGTTTGAGTCCGGCCTGCGCTTCGTGCCGGGCGGCGATGACGTTACCGAGCTGCGCCAGGAGCCGATGCTGGCCGGCCTGGTCTACGGCAGCCGCTTCGCCGAGAACTGGACCGGCGGCAAGGATGCAGTGGATTTCTACGACATCAAAGCCGACGTGGAGGCCCTGCTGGCCCAATATGTTGCCGGGGAGGGCGCCGAAGGCGAGTTCCGTTTTGTCGCCGGCCAGCACCCGGCCCTGCACCCGGGCCAGTGCGCGAAGATACTGCGCGGCGATGCCGAGGTCGGCGTAGTGGGAGCCCTGCACCCGCAGCTGCAGAAGAAGCTGGACCTGCCCAAGTCCGCCTTCGTATTCGAACTGAGCCTCGAGGCCCTCGGTCAGGCCCGCCTGCCGGCCTTCCGCCCGCTATCGAAGTTCCCGGAAGTGCGCCGCGACCTGGCCCTGCTGATCGACGCCGACGTACCCGCCGCCAGCTTGGTGGAAACCGCCGTCGAAACTGCCGGCGAAACCTTGACGGACCTCAAGATTTTTGACGTCTATCAGGGCAAAGGTATTGATTTCAATAGAAAAAGTGTCGCCATGGGCTTGACGTTTCAGCATTCGTCGCGCACCCTTAACGACGACGAAATCGATGCCGCGGTAGATGCGGTGGTCCGACTACTAGAACAAAAATATAACGCCAGCTTGCGCTAACCGGGTCTATGCTCTGGGGTGCGAGTTGTTTGGCATCCCGAGAGCGTCTGCGACCGGGTTGAAAGCCGCCGCGGTTTGGGCCGCTTCCGATCCGGAGCCGGGACGTCTCTGAATTTGTTGGTAGGAACCAATGACAGAGGCACTGACCAAAGCCGGGCTTGCCGAAAAACTGTTCGAGGAGCTGGGCTTCAACAAACGCGAAGCCAAAGAGATCGTCGAATATTTTTTCGAGGAAATCCGCAATGCGCTGGAAAATAACGAGCAGGTCAAACTCTCCGGCTTCGGCAACTTTGACCTGCGGGATAAAAGCCAGCGTCCCGGGCGCAACCCCAAGACGGGAGAGGAGATCCCCATCTCCGCGCGCCGGGTGGTGACTTTCAAGCCGGGACAGAAACTCAAGGCACGAGTAGAAGAACATGCTGGAAGCAAGCAACAATAGCGAACTGCCCACAATCCCGGGTAAGCGCTATTTCACTATTGGTGAAGTCAGTGAGCTCTGCGCAGTCAAGCCCCATGTACTGCGCTACTGGGAACAGGAATTTCCCCAGCTCAGCCCCGTCAAGCGCCGCGGCAACCGCCGCTACTACCAGCACCAGGACGTGATCCTGATCCGCCAGATCCGCGCGCTGCTGTACGAGGAGGGCTACACTATCGGCGGAGCCCGCCTGCAGATGGAGACGGGCAGCGAGAAGGCGGAGAGTGTCCAGCTGCAGCAGGTGCTGCCCCAGGTGATCGCCGAGCTGGAGGGCGTACTGGTCCTGCTGGACAGTTGATTTCCGCGTCCGCAGAAAGCGCAAATCCGGGCTTGCAATCCGCCGCCACTTAGGTATGATTTGCGCCTCATCGCTAAGGCGATGCCCCTTAAAAATCAATCACTTAGCGTTGTTCTGGGTGTTTGGTTTGCCTCTATCGGAGCGTAGCGCAGCCTGGTAGCGCACCACACTGGGGGTGTGGTGGTCGTCGGTTCAAATCCGGCCGCTCCGACCATTCAAAGTCTTACGCCATGCGGGTTTCAAAGAGATTCCCGCAGTGAGCGTACAAAATCACTCTCAAAGCGTATAAAAACTTTCGATGCTAAATGCCATCATAAAGTCCGCTTTCGCGCGAATGAGAAAGACTACTCGACGACAAGTTGCAGCGCTGTGGCAGCACGTGTACAGGGCTCAATATAGGCTTGGACGATGGAGGAAGCGATATCGCAGTATCACATTTTCCGCGGTTCTGCTTCTTCTTGTACTCGCAAGCGTTTATTTGTCATCCACTTTCCAATCCGTACTTGGGTCCCACTACGCAACAGAACAAGCGATCGAAGGACTGCGTGGCCTGATTCTGAACATAGGAAGTGCGCTGATAGGTGCTGCTGCGATTGTTACATCGCTTGTATTGTTTGCCATGCAGGTGAACATCGAGCGCATGCCTCACGGGCTATTTCGTCGTCTGAGTGCGGATCTGAAGTTGCTCGGCGCGTTCGCGTTGGCACTCCTCCTCGCAATCAGCATCGCCACACTGTCAACATTCGTGGATCAGGCCCGGTTTGCGTATGTCGTGCTCGGAGCCTCATGGGCGGTCGTATTTATACTGATCTCCTTCATGTACGCCTATCGGCGCGCCTTGCTCCTCATCAATCCGATGAAGCAACTGGGAATACTCATTCACGACACCCGGAAGGAGTTGCGGACCTGGGCTCGACGAGCGCAGCGGGCCAAGCCTCTCCTCGAGTGCGAAGAAGGGGCAAGTGCCACGTCGTCATCCCCGGGCTCCACACACAACTTGGCCCATACAGCTTTCTTCCAGATCAACAATCGATGGACTGATGACGCGAAACGAGCGACCCGACATGCAATGTCATTTGCTCGGCGCTATGCAGAACAGGGCGATTATGAAGTTTCTGGTGCCGCGCTGAACGCTGTCGTTGGCATCAATGCTGTATACATTGAGTCCAAGGGGAAAACGTTCTACGCAAACAACCCATTTGTCGACAACCCTCTTTCCAGTGACAGCTTCATCAACGACACACTGGAGCATCTGCGGCAAAACGCACAGAGGGGGATTGCGCGCCGGGATGAGCTGCAAATAGAGCAGACATTGCAAACCATGGCTGTGCTTGTGCGGGTATATCTCGGCATCGATTACTCGAGCCCATATGCCGCGAAAAGCCATGCACAGCTCGCCGCAGGATACCTTGCGAGTGCGGTACAGGCAGTTGTTCCTCATGACATGGCCGATGTTCTGCTGGAGGGTGAACGGCTTATGGGACAGTCTGCGCAATTTATCCTCGCCCACGGAGATCCGAACGATATAGCAGTACTCAGCGAGAAGATAGCTTTAATCGCGTGCACTGGCTGCGCGAAAGAGGATTACCGCCCCGTTACGATGGAAGGCATGATGCAGCTAGCGAATCTGACCTTCGATTTGCTTCGCTCCAAGAGCCACGACATCCATTTCGCGGTCGAGGAAATCCGCCGAAATGTTGCTTTGGTTGTGAAGTTGTTTCTTAACGTGGTCGATACACCTCTGTCGAGCAGTCATAGCACATTCCTGGGGCCGTACTACTCGTCGACGAGCATGCAGAGCTTAAGGGCGCGGCTTATAGCATTGGTGAACGCGATCTCTGAGGCGCAAGCGGACAACGCGGACGCCCAATCGGTCATACGGAACATCGAACATTGGGCAGATGGCCTTTACCAAACGGAAAAGGAGCTTCTTCTCGCAGCCATACAGGCGAAGTCCCACTTCACCTTTGACATGATTTACTGGATAACGGGCGTGACGAAAATCCTGTTGACAGTGTCAAAGGTGCCCGCATGTGACCATCACAGCCAAGTGGGACTGCAGAAGCATGCGCGATGGTTGATAGCGGCCTTGACCTGGATTCCTGATGACAAGGACACGGTGACGTTCGTTGAAAATTTCCAGATGACCGAGATGTTGTTCGAAGCTGCAATGGATGCGCGCAATGGTGGTTGTGATGACATCGCTAAGGAGATCGAGGAAAGCCTCTTGTCCTGGACGTTCAAAGGTGGGAGATACCAAACAGGGTGGGGCATTCTGGAGAGGGGGCTCTGCGGTCTCGCTGTATTTGCCCTAATGGATGGAGATGAGCAGATATCGAAGCTCAAAACGGCTGTAGCAGCTCATTTGTCTGACGAAGCCGCATCAGCGCAGGAGACTCGTGATCGCGCGGCAAGAGGAATCCTGGAACGCGCTGAGAACCTAAACCGAGATGGACACTGGCCATCCCGGATCGGCATGGCGATTGATCAAGCCGAGCATCAGAAATTGCGCCCGCTTTTGGAGGAAATCGCAGGCCTGCTATCGCGAGCGTCCCAATAGAAGAAGTTCAGACCTTGCTGGTGGCTAATCATACAGCCAGATAATTGAGGTCAGGGTAAATTTTTGACGTCTTATTCGCCAGAAAAACCTGGTTCGTTACTGCGAGGACTGACTCTTGGGCCATTGACACTGGGTAGAAAACCAAAGACCCATCCGCTCCAGGACATTGGAGAGGCTTGACAACCTTTGGTTTTGAGAGGGGTGTCACACTTGATGATGTATTAGGAGGTGATCTGAGGGTAATATTCCGCATAGATTTTCAATTGCTTGCCCATAATAAGGAGTGCACCTAATGGAACTGGTATCAGTATGGCTTATTTACCATAAAGCTTCTCTAGATGAGCTGTCCCCAATGAATGAGGACGGCTCGGAATACATGGTTGGTACTGGATTTGTGCCGGCCACTAGCATGAAAGAAGCTATCTCGCTCTTTGAGAAGTACCTCGAAGAGCAGAAAATGGAGGTTCTAGAGCTTACCAAGTGTGAGCAATTCGATCCTGCCAATTTTGATGAGTCTACCGAAGAAGGTAAACAAATTCTCCGTGTGGCCTCCAGCTCTCTGGAAGATGAGCAGATCCGCTACGTAGGCATTTCCTCTGAAGCAATGGATTGTGACGAGGGTGGGGATGATGACTAAGCAGCCTAAAGGAGCTATGACCTTTGCTGAAGGTTTGTACGACTACAAAGTTGACGTAGATCTTATCTTTAATAACGAAAAGGACAAAAAGGATTTTGTACTTAGAACTTGTTTGGATCAGTACAGTGTCTGGAAAGCCAAGTACGCCAAAGGCGCATCTCCCTTCAAGGCCTTCATCAAGGGGACTATGAGGGAGGCGGCAATTATTGACCGTGAGGTTTGGGTTTTTGGCGTTGATGCTACGAACCCTCATGACATCGTTGCTGCTGTGAATATAGGTACGGATTATTTTAAAGTTAGGCCTGATGACATCATCGGCGATGTCTACGTTAAGAACTTAAATTCTGAATGTGATCGCGGTGTACTTGGTCAAACTCTGGTTGAAGCTAATAAAAGTCTATACGAGAAGACTTGTAGTGCGATCATGGAAGCTGCACGGGTTTTAGGCTGTTCCAAACCATTAAGCTTCTGGGTTTATAGCAATAATAAAAACCCTAAAATTAATCAGGAAGCATTACATGGTGCCCTGAAGAAGGGTGGGGCGTCTAGCGTCGAAACTGATAAGGCCAAGCATAGCTACTGGGTAGGTAGTAATGATGGCTCTCAGGAGCGGAAAATGAAGAGCAACTTGCACTTGGCTAAGCTGAATATTTAGGGCAGATCCAGTCTGCGGTACTGTTGTACGGCCTTGCCAGCAGTGTTCAGGAGCCTTGCACTATATCACTGGGAAGTGGCAATACAGAAGCGACAAAATAACAATGAAAGATTTGAGCTTGGGGTTAATGCTGTCTCTTGTCGCTTTCGGGGCCTCTGTCGCTGAGCCCTTCGAACCGATATTTGACAATACCGAGGCGGGCACGCTGGTGGATGGATGCGCGAGCTGGTCTGCGCAATCGGCCCGGGTGGTTGAGGGCGAATATGACTGGAGCCTACAGGTCTTCAAAGGTCCCGACTGCGCTGCCCAGGCGCAGGTTTTCGAGAAGACCTACGACATGGACACCCGCTTCGCTGGCCTGTGGCAGGACCTGCTGTTGGTGGACAGTGGCGGCGCGGAAGACCATGAACTCTTCCTGGTAGCTGCCGACTCGGGCGAGCGCCTCGCTGCTCTCTGGTATGTGGGCGAGCCGGTGTTTAGCGAGCACAGCATCCACTTTTTCGAACCTACGCGCGACCGGGCTGACAGCAGCCAGTGCCCACAATCTAAAGAGGCACTGGCGCAATGGGAGGAGAGGGGGATGCCCGTCATGCGGGCCGTCGAAAAAGTCTTCGATAAAAAAACCGGCAACGTCAGCGCCGGCGAAAAAGCGAGCTGCTATGTGATGCAGTAATTTTAGTAAGGTGGGCGTCGATTTTAACTATTGGCCTGAAATGATCCGATAGCAGGGAGTGTATTCCTTGCCGGGCAGTTTCATTCTCTGTTGTTTCACAAAAGACTCCAGCAAGGTATCAATGCTGTGCATTATTGCCGGGTCGCCGCGCAATTCATATGGGCCATATTTCTCCACGGTACGAATACCTTCGTCTTTGACGTTGCCGGAAACGATTCCGGAAAACGCGCGGCGCAGGTTGGCAGCCAGCAGGTAAGTTTCCTGATTTTTGTGTAGCGCGAGGTCAAGCATATTTTTGTGGGTGGGGGCAAATGGCCGTTGGAGCTCTGTTGACACCTTCAGTTTCCAGTTGAAGTAATAGGCATCGCCGGTCTCTTTGCGGTGTTGCCGCACCTCTTGGATGCCTGTGGCCATTTGCCGTGCCACTTCCGAAGGGTCATCAATAATGATCTGGTACCTTGATCTCGCTTCTTCGCCCAGGGTCGAGGTAATAAACTGGTCGATGCGAATAAAGTAGTCTGCGGCGCTGGCAGGGCCGGTAAAAATTACCGGGAAGGGTTGCTCCTTGTTTTCTTCATGCAGGAGTATGCCCAAAAGATAGAGAATCTCCTCGGCGGTACCTGCGCCGCCAGGAAATACAACAATTCCGTGGCCGGCGCGTACAAACGCTTCCAGCCGTTTCTCGATGTCCGGCATGATGACAAGCTGATTGACGATTGGGTTTGGTGCTTCTGCCGCGATGATGCCCGGCTCGGAAATTCCGAGGTACTGACCGTACCGGTCGCGTTGTTTAGCGTGACCAATAGTGGCGCCTTTCATTGGGCCTTTCATTGCGCCCGGACCGCAGCCGGTGCAGATGTCGAGATATCGCAACGCCATCTCATAGCCTACCGTTTTGGTATAATCGTATTCCTCGGCTGAAATGGAGTGCCCACCCCAGCATACCACCAACCTGGGCATGCGGGCCCGGTCAAAAGTGCCGGCATTACGTAAGATATGGAATACCGCGTCGGTAACTCCCTGCGCAGATACCAGATCGTAACGCGGGTCGCCGGTGATTTCGCTGTTTACGTAGATAATGTCGCGGAGTACGGCAAAAAGATGCTCGGCGATACCGCGAATCATCTTGCCGTCTACAAAAGCACTGGCAGGGGCGTTTTTGACCTGGAGTTTTACACTGCGTTCTGTCGGGATAACCGAAATGTCGAAGTCGGCATAGGTTTCCAGGAGCTCCTTACCGTCATCCATATAGCTGCCGCTATTGAGTACGGCCAGGGAACAGTTGCGGAAAGTCTGGTATTGAGGACCGCGACTTTCGTGGCTGAGCTTGTGGATTTCGTACTTGGATAGAATATCGAACTGCCCGGTAGGTGACACTTGTGCATCGATGATATCCGTAGACATGCAACCCTCAAATAACGCTTAAAGATTCTACAGTACAGGAAGTGCTGCACAGTGGCTATAGGAAGTGTAGCCTAAGTTGTTGATTACACTCTTTATAGATTAAGGACTGGAATAACTCTGACAATTGAGAGGCAGGTGGCATAAACTTAATTTGACTCCAAGCGTCAGTGGCCAATCGACGCAAGAAATTCAGCAATCTTGCCGTTAACCCATTCCGGCACCTCCAGCCCAATCCAGTGTCCCGCCTTTGTCACCTCACAGAGTCGCAGATCGCCGCACTGGCGGTGCATATCCAAACCGATACTTTCGGCATAGCGGTGAGGCCAGTCCTTGCTGCCCGTCAGGTACATCGCCGGCACGGTGATGGTATTGTCTTTCTGTGAGGCCGTTCGTTGCCAGGTGCGCTCGAAATTGCGGTACCAGTTCAGCGGTGGCTCGAAGCCGTGGCGCTGGTAGCGGCTGGCGATGTAGTCGAGAAAGTCCTGCGGCATGTAGTCCGGGCGCTTTTCCGGCAGCGTGATCCGCTCCAGCAGGCCCGCGTTGCCACCATCTTGCTGCAGCACGTCGAAGTGGCCGGTGAGGATTTTTTCCAGGGAAAAGGGGATATCGCGGTTCAGGGCCTCGTGGGCGGCGGCGTTCTGGAAATCGATAATGTAGAAGTAGTTGTCGCCCATCTGCCGCCTCAGCGCGCTCAGGGTATCGGTCTGCCCGCGCCCGAACCAGGGAATGCTCAGTCCGCCGACGCCCTTGATGCGGTCGGGATGCAGCCAGGCGGTGTACCAGGCGACGATGCAGCCCCAGTCGTGGCCGATAATCACGCCCTGTTGCTGGTCGTAGGCGTCGAGCAGGCCTATGACGTCGGCTGCCAGCTCCACGGTGTCATAGGCGGCGATGTCTTTGGGGGCATCGCTGTCGCCGTAGCCACGCATCTCCGGTGCCACGACCTTGTAACCTCGCTCCACCAGGAACTTGATCTGGGGTCCCCAGTTGGCCCAGCACTCGGGAAAGCCGTGCAGCAGGAACACCGGCGGGCCTTCGCCCGCCTCGGCGACATTCAGGTTGATGCCGTTGGCGGGCACGGTGTGAAACCGGATGGCGTGGCGCTCCAGTCCATAGGGCAGTTTCTGGCTCATCGCTGTCCCTTCTCTTTCCTTGGCCAATGACTCTGGTCAGAATAATCGTTCAGGCGGATATTGAACAGGGTTCGCCGCCCACCGTGGTGATCCGGCCGCTACGATGTCCCTGCAACAGGCCGCAAATATATGTTTACACCGTCCCGGGAGCGGAATAAATTACGCGCGAGATCCCTGGTGGGCCAGCCGCTGGCCCGTCCCTCCCAAGGCGCTCCTACCGCCGCGTTGGCCCGTCCGGGTCACAGGCCCGATTGACGTACCGAGATCATCCAGACGGGTCATATGCTCAGTTATCGCCACGGTTTTCATGCCGGCAATTTTGCCGACGTGTTGAAGCACCTTGTGCTGGTGGAAATCCTTGCCTACCTGCAGAAGAAGGACAAGCCCCTCGACTATATAGATACCCATGCCGGTGCCGGCTTGTATCGCCTGCAGGGCAGAATGGCGGCGAAGAACTGCGAGTACGGCAACGGCATCGCTCGCCTGCTGCCGGGAGATCCCGGCCTGCCGGCGTTGCAGCCATACCTGGACCGGGTGTTGGCCCACAACGCCGGTGGCCGGCTACAGGTTTACCCGGGTTCGCCGGCCATTGCCTGCGGTCTCTTGCGCCCACAGGACAAGGCGTGGCTGTTCGAGCTGCACCCCGCCGATACCGAGCAGCTACGCCGGGTCTGCGCAGGCCGGAATATCCATATCCGTGGGGAAGATGGCTTCAGGGGGCTCGCCGCGCTGCTGCCGACACCTTCCCGCCGCGCTCTGGTACTGATCGATCCGCCCTACGAGCTGAAACAGGATTACCAGCGTGTGGTCGATGCGCTCAAGCTGATCCTTCGGAAAATGCCCACCGCCACAGTGGCGCTTTGGTATCCGGTGGTCGAGCGGAAACGTATTGACCAGTTGGAGCGCCAGATCGTCGCTTCGGGCATCCGCCGTGTGGAGCAGTTTGAGCTGGGTGTCCGTGCCGACACCGACGGCCGTGGCATGACGGCCTCCGGCATGATGGTGGTTAACCCGCCCTGGACATTGCGGACCACCATGGCGCAGCTATTGCCGCCGCTGGCGAGGTTGCTCAGTGAGGATGACGGGGAACATCAGCGTATACAGAGCTTGGTTGGGGAGTGATGCTGGTTGGCTGGGGGCGGCCGAGGAACCAGTTTGCACCGCCCGGCGTTTCGCGGGTGACGGGCGCCCGATAGGAGATTTGTGAGAAATATGGGCGCGCCTGACGTGCACTCGCGCAAAAATTCGTTCCCGCCCCGGCAGTCCTGCCGACGCGGGAACGATCCCTATGTCCGTCTATTGTTGACGGAGCATGTTCCTGCAGCGGTTGAGCTCGCGCATATAAATCTTACCGCCTATGGACGGGTTGCGGTTCGCGTGGTCCGCCGCCCAGTTGCGACATCCCTCTTCGCTGTTTATGTGAATGCGCTGCTCCGGCAGGCTGCGACGATAAAAGTGCGGCTGTTCGGCCCTGATCAAACTGCGGGGCGCGCTCACCTCGTAGAAATAACCGCCCTGCGGATGATAGCGGTAGAAGGTATTGCCGTGTTGATAGTAAGTCTGCCCCCTCACCTGGACCTCAGTGGCACCGGAGGGCAGCTGGCGGAGTTGCTCTTGCGCCTGGCCGTAGCCGGCGAGAGAGCACATCAGTATCAAGGGTATTAGAAAACGCATTGTGACTTCCTCCTCTTCCGATGTGCTTGGAAGTCTATTCACTGGGAAGGCCAACCCCCAATTTGATTGGTTGGCTGGGGACGCAATGCGGGAAAGTGTGAACAAATCAATAGGTTTGGTCACATGCTGTTTGGCTGCTCTCGGAAGATTATGAACCAGCTCTAAGGCTCTTGCACGGCGCTGCAGGTCTATGCCATCTCGGCGATAGGCACTATTCCGGTATCTGCCAGCCAAAAGCCTGAATTAATGACGAGAACGGCCCGCGCGGCGGCGCTATAAGGTTCAGGCGTTTGCCGGTCACGGGGTGGTCCAGTTGGAGTTGCAGGGCGTGTAGCAGGAGTCTGCTGCAGCCAAACTGCTCGGCGAAGAAGCGGTTGTGCACCGACTTGCCGTACTTTGGGCAGCCGATCAGCGGGTGGGAAATATGCTTGAAGTGACGGCGGATCTGGTGCCTGCGGCCGGTCTTCAGCTGTATCTCCACAAAGGAATAGCGGCTGGTGGGATAGCGGTCGACAGAATAGGGCAGTTCGATGGTGGCCAACCTGCGGTACAGGGTGATTGCGGGTTGGCGGGGTAGGTCGGCCTTGGGGCGTTTGCGCTGGTGTTTGAAATCGGCGACCGGCGGCAGAGGGTGGTCGATAACGCCCTCTTCGGGGCAGTAGCCCCGGCAGACGGCGATGTATTTTTTAACTGATTTCTCGCTTTCGAGCTGTGCCTGGACCTGTGCGGCAATTTCGCCGCTTTTGCCGAAGATGATTACCCCGGAGGTCGGTTTGTCCAGGCGGTGGATTGGGTAGAGGTGGCAACCGACCAGGTCGCGTAGGTATTGCAGCAGAATTTTGTCTTCACGGGGATCTATCCCGGAGCGATGCACCAACCATCCCTCGGGCTTGTAGGCCGCGATGAGATAAGTATCTTCAAAGAGGATATCCGGATGCATGCTCATTATTACCGACAGGGGAGTTAAGGCTGGAGCTATTATATGGTCATGCCTGTTCCAAGGGCACCGGCTAAGAGCACTCCCAACGGTAGCATTCCCTTCACAATTATTTCAGCTTTTTATACTGCGAACCTCATTTTCTTGTTGACATTTTGTTTTGGCTGTTTAGACTCGCCTCCTCTTTCGAACAACCTCCAACAAGCTGTGGTCCGCAACTACAGCAGAGCATGAAAAGGAGCCATGAAATGCGATATCAACATCTAAAAAATCGGTTTATCTGACACCTTTCATGTGCTCGCGCTTGAAAGGTGACACTGCCTTTCAAGCCAGAACTTCCTGAAGCCCTGGCATACGCCGGGGTTTTTTGCATTCTGATACCTTGAAAGGCAATTTCAATAAGAACGTGGAGTAATCCAGGGATTCGTTATGCCTGTAAAAATGGTACTAAACAAAAATGCGCCGCCGGGAACTGTACCGGTAAAAATCTACACCGATGAAATCGAACCGGCGGCATTGCAACAACTGAAAAATATCGCCCAGCTGCCGATCGTGCATTCACATGTGGCGGCCATGCCCGATGTACACCTGGGTAAGGGTGCTACCGTGGGGTCCGTGATTCCCACCGTCAGCGCCATTATCCCGGCGGCAGTGGGTGTGGATATCGGCTGCGGCATGAATGCGGTGCGTATATCGCTACATGCCCACCAACTGCCGGACAACCTGAAGGCATTACGGGATGCCATTGAGGTGAAAGTACCCGTGGGCTTCGGCCGTCACAAGATGGTCAACGCCCGGGAATTTGCCTGCAAACGTCTTGCTCCCGGTGCGGACAGGCTGTTCGGGAAGTATCCGGAGTTGCTGAAGAAGCTGCGCCAGCCGCAGCAGACCTGGGTGACCCAACTGGGGACCCTGGGTGGCGGCAATCACTTTATCGAGATATGTCTCGATGAAAGCAATGCGGTCTGGGTGATGCTGCACTCCGGCAGTCGCGGTATCGGCAATGCGATCGGCCAGCATTTCATCCAGCTCGCGAAGAAAGATATGGCGGGGCATATGCACAACCTGCCGGACAGGGATCTCTCCTACTTCAGTGAAGGCTGCGGTCATTTCGATGGTTACGTCGAGGCGCTCAACTGGGCCCAGGAATACGCTCGGGTCAACCGACAGGAGATGATGAAGCTGGTGCTCGGCTGCCTGCGCCAGCATTTGCCCGAGTTCACCCTGACATCCGAGGCGATCAACTGCCACCACAATTACGTGGTGCGGGAGGAGCATTTCGGTCGCGATGTCTTTGTGACCCGCAAAGGGGCGATCAGCGCGAAGCAGGACCAGCTGGGGATTATTCCCGGCTCCATGGGTGCCAGGTCGTTCATTGTGCGCGGTCGCGGCAATGCCGATTCCTTCTGCTCCTGTGCCCACGGCGCGGGTCGCAAGATGAGTCGCACCGCTGCGAGAAAGCGTTTTACCCGCAGGGACCTGGAGGAGCAGACTAAAGGTATCCAGTGCCGGAAAGACAGCGGTGTGATCGACGAGATACCCGCAGCCTACAAGGATATCGATCAGGTGATGCAGAGCCAGACCGACCTGGTGGATGTGGTCCATACGCTGCGCCAGGTGATTTGTGTAAAAGGTTAAAGGAAAATGAGAAAAATACAAAACCAGAACTGGTATTTATTGGATTTCAAAGAGAGGGAAGATGCTTATGAAAAAGAACAAGCCGCGAAATCATGTTGCGCTTAATCCTCTGCTTCGCAAGGGGGGTGCTTATGTCAGGGCGAAGTCCGGCGAGCGGTTTGCCAATAGGCAGGAAATGCTGAAAGCTGCGCGGGAGTGGAAAAGCTCCCGCGATTTTTTATGTAGAGCGCGGTGGGGCTCCGAATGCCGTTCTATGGCCAATCCGCCAAGGGCTCGACATATACCCAGTGCTTCTTGTGCAATTTAAACAGCGAAATTTCGTGCAATGCGCGCTCTGCGCCATCCTCCAGATACCACGCCTTGAACTCCACCACCGATTTTTTTAATCCCCGCTTACTCCTGATCACTTCCAGCCTTGACCACTCGGTCTTCAGGTCGTCGACATCCAGTTCGGGACAGGTGTCCGGGTGCCATGATTTGCGCAGATAGGACAGGTTGCCGGTGACGTAGGCGCTGTAGCGGCTGCGCATCAGGGTTTCGGCGCTGTTGGGGTAGGTCTGGCCAGAGAGGTAGAGCTGGCAGCACTGCTGCAAGGGCTTTCCGGAGCCACAGGGGCAGAGTTCTTTGGTCATGGGGGTCTTCGGTAGGTTTGTATCGTGCCGAATGATAGAGGGAGCTGCAATAAATTTATAGCGGCTTCCTACTGAGGGCTCCCAGGACCTTTTGTTGGCGCTGCTAACATACCGTCCAGTCGGTCGATTTTGACCGAGGATGTCTGGGTGTTAATGGCTACGCAAACCCGCGCACAAATGGCGAAGACCACCTGACAGAAAACGCGGCGGCCTGAGCCCTCCAGGCGCGAGGATCATCGCAGCGGGTGACAGTAATCGTGAGATGGGGTACACAAGAGAGGCCGGTG
>NZ_JBOFOC010000068.1:0-2353 GCF_051659245.1 Microbulbifer sp. | reverse complement strand
CGCCCGGTCAGCGCCCCCTCCCCCGGCCCCTCCCCCGCAAGCGGGAGAGGGGAGAGTAGTTACGCCAAATCATCCAAAAAGGGTCATAAATAACGGTTGTCCTGCAACCGCAGCGTCATACTTCATGGGCACGCTGTTGTCACTAGGCCAAAAGGTCAGGATTATGGAAACCCCAGGTACCCTCTTCTGCTTCGCCCACCGCGGCTACCGCCAGCGGGCCACTGAAAACACCCTGCAGGCCATAGAGCACGCACTGGAATTCGATATCGACGGTATCGAGATCGATATCTGGAATGTCGGCGGCCAGATACTGGTCAAACACGACCGCCGCCTGGGCCGCCTGATCGCCGGCAGCGAGCTGCTCACGGAAATGTGCCCCAACGCCCTGCGCGAAAAACTGCTGCCCTGCGGCGGCCGTATTCCCACATTGCGCGAAGTGCTGGAGCTGGTGGCCAACAACATTCAGCTCAATATCGAAATCAAGGGCCCCAACTGCGCCGCACTGGTGGCGCGGGAACTGGAATCCTACGTGCGCGACAACGGCGCCTGTTTCGAGCAGTACCTGATCTCCTCCTTCGACCACCGACAGGTCTACGAGAGCCTGCAGCTACTGCCGGAAGTCCGCCGCGGCGCCCTCCTCGCCGGCATCCCCCTGGACCTCGCCGCCTGCGCCGAATCCCTCAAAGCCTACTCCATGCACCTGAGCCTGGAATTCGTAGACGCGGACCTGATCGCCGACGGCAAGCGGCGCGGGCTGAAAAACTACGTGTACACGGTCAACAACAAAGAAGACCTGCACCTCATCGCCGCCATGGGCGCCGACGGCGTGTTTACCGACGAACCGCAGATGGTTATGGATTACAACGCAGGGGTTACTGCGGAGATGTTGATGCAGCAGCAGGGGCAGGCGAGTGATAGGGATTTGCCGCAGGCTCAATAAGCCCTGCTACTGAGCGTACAGGAATTCCTTTCCTTCCGACCCGGCAGTCCATCACTTCGACTCCATCGACGCGCGCCCCGCCTTGAGGTCAGCCAGGGCTTCCCGGGAGATTGGGACACCCATCGGGGGCCGTGGCTTCCCGGGAGATTGGGACACCCATCGGGGGAGATTGGGACACCCATCGGGGGCCGTCAGATTCTTGCGTCAGATTCTTGGACACCCATCAGGCAGATTCTTGGACACCCATCAGGAGATGGCTCACTGATCAGCTCTGAATTCGATTACCGTTGGTTGTTCGGCGTGCAGGCGACCTGGACACACCGGCAAATCAAGCTGGCCGTAGCCAGCGCCTTCGACGTATTCCCAGCCGCCTACGGTCCTCGCGACTGAAGCGTTCCGACACCGCCGCCATCGCCGGGCGCCGGGGTGTAACGCTCAGTCCTCCCCCCCGCGCCGGGCACCGCTTACCGCGTGACGCCCCTCAGTGGCCGCTGGATCCGCCTGCGCGCTGGATCGAGCCTCCATCACCCGCAACAGGTTCAGCTCTATCCAGTCCGCCAGATCGGCCACCTTTCCCGCCACCTCCTCCCCCATAGGCGTCAGGCTGTACTCCACGAATGGCGGCACCACCGGGTGGGACACCCTCGATACGAAGCCGTCACGAGCCAGTGCCTGCAGGCTCTGCGCCAGCATCTTCTCACTGACACGCCGATCTTCCGGCGCAGTTCGCTGAAGCGGTGCGTACCGCTGCGCAGTGCGATCAGGATCAGCACCCCCCAGCGGCTGCTCACATGATTAAGCACCTCGCGGGAGGGACAGGGCGCGGCGAACAAGCATCCCCGCCCGAAACGCTCGCTCAGGCCAATCGGCGGTTCCGCATCCAGCTTCTTGTTCATGGTACTTACCTTTTTGTGCGTACTTACTAGAAGTTAGCATGAGCGTTAGACTGGGTCCACTGATTTATTACACACTCAAAAAGCAAAGGAGATAGACGATGATTGTGGTAACTGGTGCATCCGGCCAACTGGGCCGGCTGGTGATCGCCGAGCTGCTCAAGTCCGTACCCGCCGCCGAACTGGTCGCGGCCGTGCGCAATCCGGATAGCGTGGCTGACCTGGCCACTCAGGGCGTAGAGGTGCGCAAAGCCGATTACAATGAGCCGGCCACGCTCGAGGCGGCATTCGAAGGGGCGGACAAAGTGCTGCTGATCTCCTCCAGCGAGGTCGGCCAACGAGCGCCTCAGCACGCCAACGTAATCGAAGCGGCGAAAAAGGCCGAAGTGGGGCTGCTGGTCTACACCAGCATCCTGCACGCCGACACCACCCCGCTGCCGTTGGGGCTGGAGCATCGGCAGACCGAAGCGAAACTGGCCGGGTCCGGCCTCCCCCACGCGATCCTGCGCAACGG
The DNA here is from genome assembly GCF_051659245.1 of Microbulbifer sp. Lineage (NCBI taxonomy): Bacteria > Pseudomonadati > Pseudomonadota > Gammaproteobacteria > Cellvibrionales > Microbulbiferaceae > Microbulbifer > Microbulbifer sp. The sequence goes on along the minus strand of NZ_JBOFOC010000068.1, from coordinate 6 downwards.
CTGGTA
>NZ_JBOFOC010000067.1:0-74473 GCF_051659245.1 Microbulbifer sp. | reverse complement strand
AGTCCGATCGCGGGCATGGCCCGCTCCTACAAGGACAGCGGCGCGGTGACGGCCTCCAACCAGCGCTGGGTGTTTTCATTCACCAGCGGCATCAGGGTCTCGCGCACCCTCCGGTGGTAATCGTCCAACCATTTCCTCTCCCCTTCGCTCAACAGCGCCACCTCGATCAGCGCCCGGTCGATCGGCGCCAGGGTCAACTCCTCGAACTCCAGGAAGCCGTGGTACTCCGCGGATTCCTTCACGAATACCAGGTTTTCGATGCGAATGCCGTACTGCCCGGTGAGGTAGAACCCCGGTTCGTTGGAGACGATCATGCCCGCCTGCAGGGGCACGCCGGTGCCCGCCTTGCCGATCCGCTGCGGTCCTTCGTGCACACTCAGAAAACTGCCCACCCCGTGGCCGGTGCCGTGGGCGTAGTCGAGGCCCTGGTCCCACAGCGCCCGGCGCGCGAAGGCGTCTATCTGTTCGCCGCAGGTGCCGATGGGAAAGCGCAGGGTGGCGATGGCGATATGGCCCTTGAGCACACGGGTGAAATACTCTTTGGCCAGGTGCGGAAATTTCCCCAGGGCTACGGTGCGGGTGACGTCGGTGGTGCCGTCCGGGTACTGGGCCCCGGAGTCCACCAGGTAGATGCCCTCGGGCTTTATCGGCAGGCTGGACTCGCGGCTCACCCGGTAGTGCACCACGGCGCCGTTGGGGCCGTAGCCGGAGATGGTGTCGAAGCTGTCGTCGCTGAAGCCCTCGCGCTGTTCGCGCTTGCTGCGCAGCAATTGCACCGCCTCCAGTTCGCCGAAGCGGTTATCGGCAGTGCCGGCGGCCACGGCGCCGGGCAGCTCCGCGAGAAACTCGCACAGGGCGGCGCCGTCGCGCTCGTGGGCGGCGCGGGTGCCCGCCAGTTCCACCGGGTTCTTGCACGCCTTGGCGGCGATGATGGGGTCGCGCTCCTGCAGCAGTTCGATATCCAGTGCGCGCAACTGCTGCAGCGTCCAGCAGTTGGTGATCAGCGGGTCCACCCAGACTTTCGCCACATGATGGCGTCGGGCGGCGGTGAACAGCTCGCGCTTGTCGCTGACAATACTCACTTCGTTGTCCAGGTGTTCGATCAGCGCGTCACCCACGGCTTGCTTCGCCAGGTAGAGGGTGGCACTGCCGTCGCGGTAGAGCAGGGCGCTGGCCAGGGCCACGGGCAAATGGGGCACGTCGTTGCCGCGGATATTGAACAGCCAGGCGCACACCTCCGGGTTGGGCAGCCACAGGGCGTCGGCGCGCTTGTCCGCCAGCAGCGCGGCGATACGCCGGCGCTTGTCCGCGGAGTGTTCGCCGGTAAACGTATAGGGATGGGGGCGCGCCGGCCCGCAGGGTGTCGCGGGCCGGTTGGTCCACACGGCGTCGATGGGGTTGTCGTCCAGGGGGCGCAGTGCGATATCCCGCTCGCCCAGGCGCTTGCGCAGCAGGGCCAGGCCGGGTTCGGTGTGCAGGCGCGGGTCGTAGCCCAGGGCCTCACCGGTCTTCAACTGGTCGCACAGCCAGTCGGCGATGGCGTCCTGGCTCAGGTCCTCCTGGTCGATGGGCTGGTCGCCGATCTGCTGCTGGGCTTGCAGGGTATAGCGGCCGTCCACGAACAGCGCCGCGTGTTCCATGCCCACCACGGCCATGCCGGCGGAGCCGGTAAAGTCGGTGAGCCAGGCCAGGCGCTCGTCGGAGGCGGGCACATATTCGTTCTGGTACTCGTCGCCGCGGGGCACCAGGAAGGCCTGTACCCCCTGCCGCGCCAGTTCTTCCCGCAGTGCCTGCAAGCGTTCCCTACTCATTTTTCACCCCTTTTCTCGATTCTGTGGTCCGGATTGTAGGGGGCGCCGCGCGCACCGTTCGTGTCCGCCGGTGCGAGGCCGCCATCGATGGCGGTCATGCAGACCACGCATGGAGCAGTTGTCTGCCGCGGCCCACCCTACCCCGAGCTTGAAAGCCGCAGTCTATCAGCCCCCTGTACGGCTTGCCGACGTGTATAATGCGCGCCTTGTTTTCCAAGCTGTTCAAGCACCGAGATTATGGCCCAGAGTTCCAGCCAGGCGGGTATCGCCGGCCGTCGCACCTTCGCGATTATTTCCCACCCGGACGCGGGTAAGACCACGGTGACCGAAAAGCTGTTGCTGTTTGGCAATGCGATCCAACTGGCCGGCTCGGTCAAGGGCAAAAAGGGTCCCCACGCGCGTTCCGACTGGATGGCCATGGAGCAGGAGCGGGGCATCTCGGTGACCTCCTCGGTGATGCAGTTCCCCTATGCCGGCCGCACGGTCAACCTGCTGGACACCCCCGGGCACGAGGACTTCTCCGAGGATACCTACCGGGTGCTTACCGCGGTGGATTCCGCGCTGATGGTGATCGACGGCGCCAAGGGTGTGGAGGACCGCACGGTCAAGCTGATGAACGTCTGCCGCCTGCGCACCACGCCGATCCTGTCGTTTATCAACAAGCTGGACCGGGATATCCGCGACCCCATCGAGGTGATGGACGAGATCGAGGAGGTGCTGAATATCCAGGCCGCGCCGATCAACTGGCCGCTGGGTTCCGGCAAGTATTTCCGCGGTGTCTACAATCTCTACACCGACACCATCCACGTCTACAAACAGGGCCAGGGCCACACCATCCCGGAGGATATCCGCATCGAGGGGCTGGATTCCGCCGAGGCGGACGCGCTGCTGGGCGAGTACGCCGACGATATCCGCGAGGAAATCGAACTGGTGCGCGGCGCCACCCACCAGTTCGACCTGGAGGCCTACCTGGCCGGCAAGCTGACCCCGGTATTTTTCGGCACCGCGCTGGGCAATTTCGGCGTGCGCGAGATGCTCGACGGCTTCGTGGAGTGGGCGCCGGGTCCGCAACCGCGCGCCACCAACGAGCGGGTGGTGCAGCCGGACGAGAAAAAATTCTCCGGCTTCGTATTCAAGATCCAGGCGAATATGGACCCCAAGCACCGCGACCGCATTGCCTTTATGCGCGTCTGCTCCGGCACCTACAGCCGCGGCATGAAGATGAAACACGTGCGCCTGGGCAAGGATGTGAAGATCGCCGACGCGGTGACCTTTATGGCCGGTGACCGCACCCATGTGGAGGAGGCCATCGCCGGCGATATTATCGGCCTGCACAACCACGGCACCATCCAGATCGGTGATACCTTTACCGAGGGTGAGCCGCTCAAGTTTACCGGCATTCCCAACTTCGCCCCGGAACTCTTCCGCCGCATCCGCCTGAAAGACCCGCTGAAACTGAAGCAGCTGCAGAAAGGGTTGCAGCAGCTCTCGGAAGAGGGCTCCACCCAGGTGTTTTTCCCGCTGGACAACAACGACATTATCGTCGGCGCCGTGGGGGTGCTGCAGTTCGAAGTGGTGGCCTACCGCCTGAAAGACGAATACAAGGTGGAAGCCATTTACGAAAATGTGAACGTCAACACCGCGCGCTGGGTGGACAGCGAGAGCGCCAAGGAGCTGGATGCATTCAAACGCAAGGCCAGCACCAACCTGGCCCTGGACGGCGCCGGCCACCTGACCTACCTGGCGCCCACGCGGGTGAATTTGCAACTGGCGGAGGAGCGCTACCCGGAAATCCGCTTCTACGCCACCCGGGAACACTAGCCGGGCGCGCCGAGCCCCAGCTCGGCAAGCGGGCCGCAGGCCCGCAGTAGGAGCTTGCTTGCAAGCGAATGGAATAGAACTCCGCAATCCTTCGCCTGCGAGCAAGCTCCACACCGCTGAATGTCTAAGCAATCGAACGGGCAGTAAGATTGAGAGAAGGATTGACGTGAGTATTCCAAAGAATCTACCCGAAGAAATGCCGCGTATCGGCAACTGGTTTACCCAAGGCATTGGCCTGTTGATCGTAAAGGCCCTGGGCTGGCGGTTGGAGGGCGAATTTCCGCCGGAGAAAAAAGTCATGGTGGCCCTGGCCCCCCACACCTCCAACTGGGACTTTGTGGTGGCTATGCCGTTCATTATGGCGCTCAAGGCCAAGGTTTCCTTTATGATGAAAAAGGAAGCATTTTTCTGGCCGTTCAAACGCCTGTTTATATGGCTGGGCGGCCTGCCCACCGACCGCACCGCGCCGGGCGGCCTGGCCCAGCAGATGGCGAAATCCTTCCGGCAAAACGAAAAAATGTGGGTGGCCATCACTCCCGAGGGCACCCGCAAAAAGGTCGGCAAGTGGAAAAACGGTTTCCTGCGAATCGCTTACGCGGCAAAGGTGCCGATTGTGCTGGTTGCCTGGGACTTTCCCCGCAAGCGTATCTGCGTGGATTCCCTCTACCAGCCCACCGGCAACCTGGAACAGGATATGCGCGAGATACAGCGCCGCTTCAGCAAGTACCGGGGCCGTAACCCGGAAAACCAGACAGACTTTATCGAGGACGAATAAATCCTCCCGGGAACAAAGTGGCGGAATTTACCGGCGACCTCCCATTAATCACTTACCTGATCCTGACCTCAGTGGCCTTTGCCGCGGGCTTTATCAGTTCCATCGCCGGTGCCGGCGGTATGATCACCCTGCCGGCCCTGCTGTGGGCCGGGATACCGCCACTGGATGCCCTCGGCACCAATAAATTCCAGAGCGTATTCGGCACCCTTTCCTCCGCATTCAACTTTTTCCAGAAGGGCCACCTGGACCTGCGGCCATTGTGGCCGGGGCTGCTGGCGGCAATTTGCGGATCGGCGCTGGGTACCTGGACGGTAACCCAGCTGGGTGGTGAGCAACTGCGCATCCTGCTGCCGGTGCTGCTGATCGCAATCGCGTTGTATTTTGCCTTTTCGCCACGTATAGCTGACATAGATAGCAGAGCCCGCCTAAGCAACGGCCAGTTCAACCTGCTGATCGGCGGCGGTATTGGCTTTTACGGCGGCTTTTTCGGGCCGGGCATGGGTTCCATCTATGCGCTGGCATTTGCCGCCTTGCTGGGTTACAACATGCGCAGGGCCACGGCGCACACCAAGCCGCTGGTGCTGGCCACCAACGCCACCTCGATGTTTATCTTTATGGCCGGGGGGCACCTGCTGCTGTGGCTGGCCATCTGTATGTCGGCGGCGCAGATTGTCGGCGCGCGCCTGGGTTCCAACCTGGTGATCGCCCGCGGCGCCAGCCTGGTGAGGCCCGTCATTGTTCTGGCCACCATTGCAGTGGCGATCAGGTTACTGCTGGAGACCTGACCGATGGAAATATTTATAACCCTTTTGCTCTCCTTCGCGGCATTCGCCCTGATTATCTGGGCCTTTATGCATATGCGCACACCGCGTTTCCGTATGAGCCGCGAGCAGTTCGTCAAAGGGCTGGAGGATGTGATCGCCGGCCAGGCGGACGACAACGAGTGGCGTGTGCTCACCAGTTATCCCATGCGCCACGATCCGGAGCTGGAGCGCCTGCGCCAGGAGTGCCTGGACATAGAAAAAGCCGAGTACACCGGTGCATCGCCCCACCTGTTTACCGAGGCGGGCATCAACCGCCTGCGCGGGGTGCGCCGCCGGTTGCTGGCAATCGAAACAGAAAAACAGTCCGACAAGGAATAGCACCAAGTAGAGCGGAACGCCCCCGTAGGAGCCTGCTTGCAGGCGAAGTGAAGTTGCGACAAGGCACCGGGAATATTCACCCGCAAGCAAGTCTCTACAGAGTACCCTCTTGGGCAGGGCCAGCTCCAACTAAGTGCTATCCAATCCGACAAACAATCCAACGAGCCTATTGAGGTTAAAACCATGCTCAAACCACTGCTCACCCTTACCGGGGGACTGATCGCGACCCTGGCGGTTACCGCCGCTCAGGCCAAGCCGCTTTCCCAGGAGGACCTCTCCGTGGCGGAAGTGCTGCGCGACCGCGCACTGGAATCCTCCGATGCCTACAGCATCGTCGAATCCCTCACCGTCGAGGTGGGGCCGCGCCGCGCCGGCACCGAGGGCGACCGCCGCGCGGTGGCCTGGGCCCAGGAAAAAATGAAGAAGCTCGGTTTCGACCGCGTCTACACCGAACAGATCGACGTGCAGCGCTGGCACCGCGGCCACGCCCACGCCGAAGTCACCGCGCCCTTCCCGCAACCGCTGGTGGTCACCTCCCTCGGTTACAGCGCGCCCACCCCGGAAGGCGGCCTCACCGCGGAAATCGTCGAGTTCTCCGACGTGGAGGCACTGATCGAGGCGCCGGCCAAGAAGGTGAAGGGCAAGATCGCCTTTATCAACAAGCGCATGGAGCGCGCCCGTACCGGCGAAGGCTACGGCCCCGCGGTACAGGGGCGCAGCAGGGGCATGCGCGCCGCCGCGGAAAAAGGCGCGGCCGCACTGCTGCTGCGCTCTGTGGGTACCGACTCCGACCGCTTCGCCCACACCGGCATGATGTCCATCGACGGCGTAGAAAACCCGGTGCCGGCCCTGGCCCTCTCCGCCCCGGACGCCAACCTGCTGGAAGCCATGCTCGAGCGCGGCAAACCGGTGGAAGTCAAACTGGACGTGCACAACGAACGCCTCGCCGACGGCCCATCCTTTAACGTGATCGGCGAAATCACCGGCCGCGAAAAACCGGAAGAGGCGATGATCATCGGCGCCCACCTGGACTCCTGGGACGAAGGCACCGGTGCCCTGGATGACGGCGCCGGCGTGGCCATCGTAATGGAAACCGCGCGCCTGATCGCCGAACTGCCCCAGCGCCCCCGCCGCACCCTGCGCGTGATCCTGTACGGCGCCGAGGAAATCGGCCTGGTGGGCGCCAGGCAATATGTGGACGCCCACCGCGGCGAACTGGACAACATCATCGCCGTCTCTGAATCCGACTTCGGCGCCGGCAAAATCTGGCGCTTCGACACCCGCCTGCCGGAGAACAAGTTCGATATCGCCGACCAGATGATGCAACTGCTCGCCCCCCTGGGTATCGAGCGCGGCAACAACCAGTCCAGCGGCGGCCCCGACAGCAGCGTCTTCGTCGCCCAGGGCGTACCCGCCTTCGGCCTCTACCAGGACGGCACCGACTACTTCGACTACCACCACACGCCCAACGACACCCTGGACAAGGTGGACCCGGACAACCTGAAGCAAAACGTCGCCGCCTGGGTGGTGATGTCCTTCCTGGCTGCGGAAATGAAAGAGGATCTGGGGCGGGTGCCGACTGAAAATTAAGACTGCTCACAGGAACAGCTGGCTGTCGAACCGAAAGCACTGCCGGCCACCCGGAAACCCCGCCTCAGCGCGGGGTTTTTGTTTTTTGAGTAGGGCTAAATTCGGCCGGGATCAGCAGCGGCTGCCTATCTACACGGAAGATTGCGCAGGTGTTTGATTTATAGGGGGATGTCGATATGATCAATAGCCGTAACGATTGGGGAGTATAGAGCAGCTGCTATCTATTTCTGGGGTGGTAGATCTGATTAGTCTTGTAACTGGTTGATTTTTAAAGGAAATGTTTACATTTGGTACTTTGGTACTTTGGTACTTTGGTACTTTGGTACTTTGATGCTTAATTGGATGGTAAGCATGTAAATAGAAAGCAACGTCTTTTGAATTCACGGTTAAGCAAAGGGAATATACATGGAGTCGTACAAGTACAGTATCTTTGGCCGAGAAGTGTTGATAGAAAGAAGGGGCAAAGACTGGTCAACCTTCTATGTAGGGTCAGAAGGTAAACGCAGAAATGCTGGTATTTTTATACCTCCAGAAATAGCTGATGCTGAACTAGCACAATACTTGGATGATCTATGCCACGAGTGGGCTTCAGAAAAATTTCCTAATGTTATACGGCTCAGTAAAATGTAAAATGAAAGTTCAGAGCGGGAAATTGCTTAACAAGCGCAGCACCACCCAGCCTTCGAATGCTAGATGCTCGCAAGCTCGCGCCGGTGTGCGCAACATAGCGCCTGGGGAGCCACGATTCTAAACGGAGACTATAGTTATGGGAATGGCTGAAATTCTGAGTTTCACCGCATGCTGTGATCCCCTATAAGATTCCAGAAGAAAAAGAAACACTTCTGTTTTATGCAAAACTATTGGGTGACCGCAAAAGCGAAGCAATAATAGTGCGAAACTCTATTGAAAATAAGCAAGAGGCTGTACATTTTGCTGAGTTCTTTTGGGGAATGGTTAGAGAGTCTAATAAGCAAGACGAAATTAGCGGTGAAAGTAGCGAGTACATTTTTGAAAAGCTTATTATCACATTAATGGGTTACTTTCGCTCTTCAGGCTATGAGGAAGAATGGGAAGAGGTTTTGAATAGAAATTAACCGATCTGGAAGGGTGGGCATTATTGCTGCGCTTTCTTAGTCGTTTTCGGGTGGTCATTCTCTGTAGGGGAAAAGGAGCAAGGAGTGAATATTCTAATTGCAGAAGACGATCGGATGATCCAAGTGATTCATCGGGAGGTTATGAAAAGCTTTGGATTTAAGTTTGATATGGCTTCAAATGGAAAGCAAGCAGTAGAATATGCTTGGCAGAATCAAGGTAAATACGATTGTTGTCTTATGGATGTAAATATGCCAGAGATGAATGGCATTGAAGCAACAAGAGTTATAAGAAAAATCAGTAGCTACTACTTCCCCATTCTGGCGCTAACGTCCAATGAATCTCACAGAAAAGCATGCTTTGCTGCGGGAGTGGATGATTTTGCGAAAAAGCCGTGTTCGCGAAGTGAATTATTCGATAGAATCAAGAAGTTGTCGGTAAAAGCATATAAACTCATAACCAAATCAAGTAGTTTCGGTGTGAAAGAGGTGATGCCTGTGGACAAACAACAAGCTGAAGAGTTAAGAGAACTTGCAAGAAAAAATTTGTGCAAAATGGTTTTGTTCGAAAATCCTAATCGAGCGTTGATTGTGCACAAAAACACTATAAATAAAATATCCCATGATTTTAATGTAAAGGGGCAGCTGCTCACTACCTTCCTCAATCGTGATGAGGATAAGCCTACGTTATGTCATCTTTTCAAAGAGAGTAGTAATCTGTTGCCGCAAACTCTGCTTACAGAAAATGAGTATAGCAATATGCTGGCTAATGAAGACCAAGAGTTAGACAGGTATACAGAGCTGTCATTGAAAGCGACTGATGAGGAATAAACATTCGGCTATGCTCAAACTGCCCAATGACCTGTGCATTAGCCGTTGGACATATTTTTATGAAGATAAAGTTAATAGCTAGTTTTTGTCTTGGGTGCTTAACCACGTTTCTAATTTTTGCCTTTATGTCTAATCTGGTTCATGTTCAAGGGTCGAAAATAGCTAAGGGTGTGGAATTTTCTATTCTGGATGGTCCAATTTGTTCTTTTCCGATGTTCCCTACAAATTCAATTATTGAAGAGCCTTGTTCTTGCTGGTATTTGGGAGAAGGTGAGGGTAAGAGATATCGAGGTCTTGGTGGCGGTTGTGATGCACTTACCTTGGATCGTGAGGATTTAGGCGTTCTACCAAGATGTGGCAACATGTAGGCTGCGCAGTATTAGGGTCCTACTTTAACCAACCACTAAGCATAGAGCGGGTTACCCCATGTTATACAAACAGTTGTAGCCGCCGCGAAAAACGCAGGTCGGTATGTTCCGGCTTCTATTAGTCGGTCGTTAGCCGATCCCGAATAGGGCAGATTATGAATAACGCTATCCCAAGGATGAATGAAACCTCATTAACCAATGCGAACGAAGGTACTGTTCGGTGGGCGCCAATTAGATCTCTCTGGTATTTGTCACATCTCAGTATTTCAGTTATTGGTGGGTATTTCTTTTTTACATGGTCAGCCTTTTCGGTATTTCTGATCTTTACCATGTTAACGCTGTGTCTTGGTCATTCGCTGGGAATGCATCGCCGCTTAATCCACAACAGCTACGAATGTCCAAAATGGTTGGAGTACTTTTTTGTGCATCTGGGCATCTTGGTCGGTATGGCCGGTCCCTTCGGCATGATTCAGCAACATGACTTGCGGGACTGGGCCCAGCGCAAAGGCAGCTGTCACCCTTACCTACGACATGGCAAAGGTTTCTGGAAAGACGGATGGTGGCAATTGAACTGTGATCTTAAGCTGGAGCATCCACCTGTTTTCGAGCTTGAAGAGCGTATCAAGCATAATTCTGTATATCAGTTCATGGAACGTACATGGATGCTCCAGCAACTACCTTGGGCGCTCTTGCTTTACGCTATCGGCGGTATTCCCTGGCTTGTCTGGGGAATTTCTGCTCGAGTGGCTGTATCGATTACAGGGCATTGGCTTATCGGTTATTTTGCTCATAACCAGGGAGAGCGGGATTGGCATGTAAATGGTGCTGCGGTGCAGGGGCATAATGTTCGATTTTCCGGCTTAATTACTATGGGAGAGTCATGGCACAATAACCACCACGCCTATCCTGGTTCCGCTATGTTGGGTATCTATGAGGGGCAAACCGATCCAGGTTGGTGGACGTTGAATGCTTTGCGCAACCTCGGTTTGGTTTGGAATGTAAAGCTTCCCCATGAATTACCAGAAAGGCCGGAGCTGAGTAGAATAGAGTCCACTCGGTCAACACGGCGCTCAATAAGAACACCAAAAACCTGTGTTTTTTCAAGGCTGTTAACTTGATTATTAGGAAGTATGAGAAGATAAATGGACGATATATATAAAGCGCCAAGCAGTGATTTAGAAGAAAATACGGATGCTAAATTCAGCCCACATGGGTTCTGGAAATTATTCTTCTGGATTCATGTTGTGCTAACACCTTTAGTGCTGCTTGTAGTTATTTTCGAAGAGAACATTAGTGTATATGATTACATTGATTTATCTGTATTCCTTTTTAATTTGGTTGTGCTATTTGGTTATGCTTTTTCTAAGAAGATAGGGGGCAGAAGATTTTGGAAGGGATTTTGTTTTGCTTATATTGCCTGGGTAATATTTTACGAGATGGTGGCGCCGTTCTTATTGGATATTGCACAGTATGGAGACCCTCCTACATTTGATATGTATTTCGTTTTAGTCCCGTTATTCACAATACCTACAGCTTGTGTTATTTACTTATATGCTTATAAGGCAAAGCATGTTTGGGACTCTTAGCGAATGCATCTTGATTCCTGTCTTAATAAGGCAACAGGTTAACTCTGTGATCGCCTATCTGAAGGCTTTTATCATTCCACCCGCTTAGCGGTTGGTTGCTGATTTAATGGTTGTGTTGCTGGTTTTATTAATATTTCATATCTTATTTTGTTAACTTGGAGAAAGTATTGTGGGCCCGGATTTTCTTTGCATAGGTTTACAGAAAGCTGGAACTCGATGGCTGCATGACCAGCTGCGTCAGGCTAGTGGGGCGTGGATGCCACCTATTAAAGAGATTAACTATTTCCATAAAAAATCTTTTAAGCCGGGAAATATGAAGGAACTTAAGTCATTGCGCAAAAGATTCTTAAATTTTAAAAGCCCCCATCGTTCTTTAGATCGTAAGTTCTACTCCGCTTTCGAGAAGGGGCTTATACCTGGAAATTATAATGATGATTGGTACTTTTCTTTGTTTGCGGGTAAAGGGACCTATGTATCAGGTGATGTTTCCCCCAATTATTCAAGTTTATCTGATGCACAGGTATTACGTATTTCTGAGCAGTTGCCTAATACGTCGGTATTGTTATTGTTAAGGCATCCGGTCGATCGAGTTAAATCAGCAATGTCAATGAAGGTTCGCAATGGAAGTCTCTTAGAGGAAGATATTAATTCTATTGACAGAGTTAGGAGTTTTGTCTCTAAAAAAAGTGTCGCGCGGCTCTCGTATCCCACCCAAATATGGCAGAGGTGGCTTGAATATTTTGGTTCTGATCGTTGTAAATTTTTCTTTATGGAGGATGTTAGGTACAATCCTGAAGTGGTCCGCAACCAGATTTCGGATTTTATTGGCCTTGATAATCCTAAGTTCAGATTACCTGCTGATTTTAACCGTAAATCAAAAAACAATAGATGCAGGTTTTCGGATGAGGTTGAAGCTTATCTGTACGAGTTTTTCCATGATGAGATCATTAAATGTCAGGAAATGTTTAAAGGTCACGCACTGAATTGGAAGTCGCATTTCTAATTCGCGAAACGTCAAATATCATAATTGATTTTTTCCTTTGCGCGAAATTCCCTCCAAGAATGCCAATAGTGCACTATTGTGTCCTCTGTCCGGTGCCCGATTGAGAAGGGTGCTTTAAGTGACAATTAAAGAGGACACAGCGCCGTGAAAAAAGACGACCGCAGCCGCACCACCAACGATGCCGGCATCCCCGTAGCCAGTGACGAGCACTCCCTGACGGTTGGCCGGGATGGCCCGATTCTTTTGCAGGACCACTACCTGATCGAGCAGATGGCGAACTTCAATCGGGAGCGGATTCCGGAGCGGCAGCCCCATGCCAAGGGATCGGGCGCCTTCGGCTATTTCGAGGTGACACAGGATGTGAGTGCCTATACCAAGGCGGCGGTATTCCAGCCGGGCACCAGGACGGATACGCTGATCCGCTTTTCCACCGTGGCCGGCGAGAGGGGCAGCCCGGATACCTGGCGTGACCCGCGCGGGTTTGCGCTGAAGTTCTATACCACCGAGGGCAATTACGACATGGTGGGGAACAACACGCCGGTTTTCTTCGTCCGCGACCCGATGAAGTTCCAGCACTTTATCCGCTCCCAGAAACGCCGTGCGGACTCCGGTCTGCGCGATCACGATATGATGTGGGATTTCTGGACCCTGTCGCCGGAGTCTGCACACCAGGTGACTATTTTGATGGGGGATCGCGGTGTTCCGAAGAGTTACCGGCATATGAACGGTTACTCCAGCCACACCTATATGTGGGTCAATGCCAAGGGCGAGCGTTTCTGGATCAAGTATCACTTCAAAACGGACCAGGGCAATGACTTCCTGACCCAGGATGAGGCGGATCGCCTCGCCGGTGAGGACGCCGATGTCCACCGCCGCGATCTGTTCGAGTCTATCGCCAGCGGCGAGTATCCCAGCTGGACCCTGAAGGTGCAGATAATGCCGTTCGAGGAGGCGAAGGATTACCGCTTCAATCCCTTCGACCTGACAAAGATATGGCCGCATGGTGACTATCCGTTGCAGGAAGTCGGCCGGCTGACCCTGGACCGCAATCCCACCGATTTCCACACGGAGATCGAGCAGGCGGCGTTCGAGCCCAATAACGTGGTCCCCGGCATCGGTTTCAGCCCGGACAAGATGCTGCTGGCGCGGGTCTTCTCCTATGCGGATGCGCACCGGGCGCGCATGGGTGTGAACTATAAGCAGATCCCGGTGAACCGGCCCAAGTGCCCGGTGCACAGCTACAGCAAGGATGGCCTTATGCGGGTGGAGAATGTGTCCGACCCTGTCTATGCCCCCAACTCCAAGGGTGGGCCGGAGGCCAATCACACCTATACAGAGAAGTGGGAGGCCAGTGGCGAGTTTATGCACGCGGCCTATACCCTACGCGAGGAAGACGACGATTTCGGCCAGCCGGGCACCCTGGTGCGCAAGGTGATGGACGATGCGGCGCGGGACCGGCTGGTATCCAATGTGGTGGGCCATCTGAAGGCGGGGGTTTCCGACGAAATTCTCAAGCGCGCCTTCGAATACTGGCGCAATATCGACAAGGATATCGGCGACCGGATCGAGAAGGGCGTACGGGGTAACTGACTTCGATTGCAAGCATCCCTTCTTGCGTAGATTTCGTAGGATGGGCACGCTTCGCTTTGCCCATCCTACCATTGCTACCGGAAGTTCGGCCGGCGGTATTGTCGCCGAGCCCGGTGTAGGTTTTAGGAACCATTCTCTTCCGCAAAGGAGGACCAGGTGCAATTTCATATAGGCACATCCGGCTGGGTGTATCCGCACTGGCGAGAGCGTTTCTACCCCGAGGATCTGGCCGAGCCCCACTGGCTTGCTTTCTATGCCGAACGCTTGAAGAGCGTGGAAATCAATCGCAGTTTCTACCGGCTTCCCTCGCCTGAAAACTTTGCCACCTGGCGCGATGCCACCCCGGATGATTTTCGGTTTGCGGTCAAGGCGAGCCGCTACATCACCCATATGAAGAAGCTGAAGGATCCGAAGGAGACCCTGCCGCCGCTGCTGGAGGCCATCGAAGGGCTGGGGGACAAGCTGGGACCGCTGCTGTTCCAGTTGCCGCCGCGCTGGCATGCCAATCCCGACCGGCTGAAGGAGTTTCTGGAGGTCTTGCCCGAAGACCGGCAGGCCGTATTCGAGTTGCGCGACCGGACCTGGCACTGCGACGAGGTTCTGGAAATTTTGTCGGATTTCAATGTCGCTTTCTGCGTGTACGATCTCGGCGGCTTTACCAGCCCGCGTGAGATCACCGCGGATTTCATCTATCTGCGCCTGCACGGTCCCGTGGACACATACCGCGGATACTACGATTCCGAAGTGCTCGAAGACTGGGCCGAGTGGCTGCGGGATCAGCGGGTAAATACGACCTATGTTTATTTCGACAATGACGAGTCCGCCTACGCCGTGCGCAACGCTCTGGAGCTCAAGGAACTGCTGGAATGAGCCGGCTCCCCATCGACGGAAGCTTCGGCGAGGGCGGCGGCCAGCTGAGCCGCTACGCGGTGGCCCTGGCCGCAATCAGCGGCCGTCCGCTCTATCTCCGAAATATCCGTGCCCGGCGCGCCAAGCCCGGGCTGATGGCGCAGCACCTGACGGCGCTGCGGGCCGCGGCCGAAGTTGGTGGCGGCCTGCTCGAAGGCGCCGAACTCGGCGCGACGGAGATTTACTACGAGCCGGGCCGTATTCGCGGCGGCGAATACCATTTCGATGTCGGCACCGCGGGCAGCATCGTGCTGGTGCTGCAGGGGCTGCTGCCGGTGGCGCTTCACGCGGACGGCCCGGTGCACCTGTCGATCACCGGCGGAACCGACGTGAGGATGGCTCCGCCGGTGGATTACCTGCGGCTGGTCTTTCTGCCCTGGCTTGTCCGCATGGGAGTCCGGGTACACATGGAATCGCTCCGCCACGGGTACTATCCGAAGGGCGGTGGACTGGTGCAGTTGCAGGTGGAACCGTGCAGCTCGCCGCGGCCACTGCTGGCGGAGGCGCCCGGCGCGTTGCAGCGGATCAGCGGTGTATCCCACGTCGCACACCTGCCGCTGCATATCCCCGAACGCATGGCCGCCGCGGCAAGCGCTGTGCTGGCTGATTTCGATGCAGTGCAGATTGAAACCAGAGTGTTGGGAGACACCGAGGCATTCGGCACGGGCGGGGCCATAGTGCTGACCGCCGAGACCGAAAACAGCGTGCTGGGGGCGGCAACCGTGGCGGAGCGGGGCGTGCCCGCCGAACGCTTGGGGGAAGACGTCGGGCATTCGCTGCGCGCAGAACTGAATGCGGGTGCGGCCATTGATATTCATGCCTGCGACCAACTGCTGATCTATGCCGCGCAGGCACGGGGGATCTCACGATTCGCCGTGCGGAAGGTGACTGAGCACACGCGGACAGTGATATGGCTTGTCGAGCAGTTCCTGCCGGTCAGGTTCAGTGTCGAACCCTGGCAGGGGTTGTACCGGATCGAGGTCAGTCCTGGCTGAGAGTATGCCGGTGCCGATGGTTAGGGCGGTTGGCTCGTTGTGCTATAGGCATTTGATGGTGATGCCGTTTTCAATATCTGGCCCGGAAGGAATGGCAATAAGTTAAGTGGACTCTCCCTGTGGGAGCCCCGGCGAAATTGGCTGACTCTAAGCTGTCCTTGTCACTAATGGTAGAAATTTTCCCCCGAACCCTGACACGGGGGGTATTAGTTCTCCGTCATATGTTCGTTTTCCATGGATCCGGAACCGACATCCTTTCCCCTGGGGCGGGGAAAGGATGCGGATTCAGCGGGTGGCTTACGCGGGTTGCTGTTCGCGCCAACCTTTGATGCCAGTGTAGGTTTTGCGGACAACTTCCACGTAAGGTACCGGGGCGACCGTGGCGCGGATTTGCATCTGCTTATGTCTTTCCACGGTAGGCTTTTGGGTGCCGCCGTTTTCCTCGCCCCAGACAAGTACCACTTCGGTACCGGGTTCGGCGAACTCAGGGTCGATCACGGCCAGGGTCAGCATGGTGCGTTCGTTAGCGCTGTAGCCCACCCAGGTTGACAGACCTATGGGTTTGCCGTCGCACAGGACCTGGTCGAACTGGTGCATGCAATACACGGCGGAAGGGAAGTCGATAAACTTGCCGCGTTCGGTCTCCTTGCCGTATTGGGACATAATCACCTCGGTGACATCTTCGCCATAAAGGGCCAGAGTGACTTTTTTGAGGTGTTTCTCATCGGCCATTTTTTTCAGCGCTTCGCGGCCGATAAAGTCGTGATCGAACTTGATGAAGGGGCCGTAGCCGAGATCCCAGGGAGTCAGGTAATAGTCCTCTATGTTATCGGACAGGAAGCTGCCGCCCAGTGAGGCCATCCCTTCATAACCGTCCGCCGGCAGCCATTCGCGATAGCCTTTCAGGCTGTCGCCGGTGTAGATGGCGGGCAGCGGTGAGGGAATCCAGCCGGATTCCAGGGCGTTGGAGGAATAGGTGCGGCCGCCGACCTGTTTCAGGCCGAATTCTTGCCCGGCTTCCACCAGGGCCGCTTTTACCGCCGCACCGTCATCCCAAGGGCCGAACAGCTCGAAACCGGGCTGGCCAGCCATGCCGTGGCGCAGCGCGCTGACTTTTTTACCGCCGATGGTTAATTCGGTGAGATTGAAAAATTTCAGATCCGGCGGTGCCTCGCCAAGAGCTTTTTCCATGGTCTTCATGGCGTTGGGGCCCTGGACCTGATAGCGGTAGGACTTGCGGGTGGACTTGTCCTTGCGCATGGCGGTACGTTGGTCCAGCGTGCAGGTAACGTCGTAGCCGCCGGTTTCCGCGTGGTATTGCACCCAGTTGAGGCTGGGCGCGCGGCCCACCAGATTGAAGGTGTTTTCGGCCAGGTAAAACAGGATGACGTCGCCGATCACATAACCTTCGGGCGTACAGGGCACGAACTGCTTGGCCTTGCCGGGAACAAAACCGTTGAAGCTGTTGATGGCCAGCTTCTCCAGCAATTTGAAGGCGTCGGGGCCTTCCACCGCCAGGTCGGCCATGTGATAGGACTGGTCGAACAGCACGCAAGTGCGTTGCCAGGCTTCCTGCTCTTCGCGCCAGTTTGAAAATTCCGCGGGTACACCCGGATAGACGTTGGGACCCGCTTGGGCGTTGCGCAGCATCTCGACAATATTGCCCGATGCCTGCAGTTTTTCTTCAAGGTTTTTATAAGCCATAGTAAGCCTCTCTTATGTGGGCAGTTCGATGTTTACAGTTTAATAATGACCGACTTGAGTTGAGTGAAAGATTCGACGCCGTAACGTCCCTGTTCGCGGCCAATGCCGGATTCTTTGTAACCGCCAAACGGCAGTGCGGGGTCGATCAGCGAATGGCTGTTGCCCCAGACCGTCCCGGCTTTGATTTTGGCTGCCAGCTTGTGCATTGCTGTCAGGTCTTTGGTCCAGACGCTGGCTCCCAGGCCGTAAACAGAGTTGTTGGCCTGTTTGGCAACTTCATCCAGATCGTCGAAACGCTGGGCGACCACCACCGGGCCGAAAATTTCCTCGCGCACCACGCTCATCTCCGGCTTCACGTCAACCAGCACCGTGGGATTGACGAAATAGCCATCGGCGCTGGGGGCGTCGCCGCCCATGGCGATGGCGGCGCCGGCTTTTTTGCCGGCCTCGATATAGCCCCGCACCCGTTCGTATTGCTCCTTCGACACCAACGCGCCGGCGTGTCCCTCGGGGTCGAGGGACGGGCGCGGCGCCCAGAAATCGGCGGTTTCCGCGATACCCTCAAGCACGCGGTCGAAAATCGAGCGGTGGGCGTAGAGGCGGGAACCGGCGACACAAATCTGCCCGGAGTTGAAAAAGACCGCTTGCGCCGCCCCGGGCGATACCTCCGACACATCCACGTCCGGCAGGATAATCACCGGGGATTTGCCGCCCAGTTCCAGGGTGACGTATTTCAGGGTGTCGGTGGCGTTGCGGTTGATCAGCTTGCCGATCTCGGTGGAGCCGGTGAAGCCGATCTTGTCGACATCGGGGTGTTTCACCAGCAGGTCGCCGGCGAGGTGGCCGTTGCCGGTAATAACGTTGACCACGCCTGGCGGAAAGCCGGCCTCGGCGACCAGGTCGGCGAAGCGCAGCGCGGTCAATGAGGTCTGCTCGGCGGGCTTCAGGACCAGGGTACAGCCGGCGGCCAGGGCCGGGGCCACCTTGTTGGCCACCATAATCAGCGGGAAGTTCCAGGGTACGATCAGCCCGGCGACACCGGCGGGTTCGCGGCGCACATAGCTGTGGAAGGCACCACCGGGAGTGGACATGGGCTCGATGGTCTCGCCGCTGATCTTGGTGGCCCAGCCCGCGGTGTAGCGGAACATATTGACCGCGGCGGGGATATCCACCGCTCTTGCCATGCCTATGGGCTTGCCGTTGTCGATGGCCTCCAGTTCCGCCAGTTCGTCGGTGTGGGCCTCAATCAGATCGGCCAGTTTGTGGATCATTTGCTCCCGGGCAATGGCCGGCAGGCCGGTCCAGCGGCCGTCGTCAAAGGCCGTGCGCGCCGCGGCCACCGCGCGGTTAACGTCCTCGCTGTTGGCTTCGACAATGCGGGTGATTTCCCGGCCCGAGGAGGGGTCGATGACGGCGAGGGTGTCATCCCCCGTTGAGTCGGCCCATTCGTTATTAATAAAGATTTGCGGCTTCCGGAGCAGCATTCGTTGCGCGGTATCGGAATAGGGCTTCTGTTGATAGATATCTGCGATCTTGTTCATGCCGACGCTCCCATAGCGGTTATTGCATTTTTTGTATGAGAGGCGGAGGTGAGGAACACACACTTTCATCTCTCATCGCTGACATTCGTCCGGGTTCCATAGCGCCCTAATGCCAAATCGGTCTAAATCAACATTTTGTTATACTGTTGAGCTATAAAGCAAAATTGCCAAATGTATCCAAAAGTCTAGTGATGCGTTGCATCTGCCGTGCTGTTGTCCCGGCTGATATGGCTGATGCCCAGTCTATCTAAAAGTTTATGGCAAAATCAATCTATGTATACAAAAAACTCTGGACTAGCGATTTTTCCTGTGAAAACATGTATAAATGTATACATTGATGAGTGGTAAGAATTGCCTTGCTCGCGTTCTGGGACAGGCTGTTCCGGAATTGTAATTCTCGGATTTAGAGTCGGTTGGTTCACTGACAATATATCGAATGGATACATTTGTGTGTATTAAGAAGAGGGCACCTATGTATAGAGTACGTCGCTGGAGCACTCGTCATGCCGCCTTGCTGGAGCGCTTTTATGCCGGCTTCGAGGCCCTTCTGGTCAGCCTGCACCCACTGTTCGAAAAGCTGGGGGTGCAGAGAATCGACGCCGCCGTCTGTGCTGTCGAAAAGGTCGTCAAGGGCTTCCTGTTCGATACGCAAATGTGTGGTTCCTGCACACTGGGCTCCACCGGGATGACCTGTCCTATGAATTGCCCCAAGAAGATGCGCAACGGTCCCTGCGGCGGCGTGAGGCAAAATGGCAATTGCGAAGTGAGGCCGGAGATGCCCTGCGTCTGGCTGGATGCCTATACCGGTAGCCGGCAGATCGATGCCGGTGTCCGGATTCTGCAAATTCAGGATCCGCTGGATCATCGCCTGGAAAACACCTCCTCCTGGCTGCGCGCGGTGCGCCGTAAGATCAGTGGGGGCCGCGATGGTCAGTGATGAACGCGATGTGCCGGCCTATTTCGAGCCGCTGGAGCCGGGTTTCAGTTCGCCCGGGCATTTCGAGGCACTGCTAAAATCCGGGGCCTTTGCCGTGACCGCGGAGCTGGCGCCGCCGGATTCCGCCGATCCCGAGGATGTATTCGCCCGGGCGCGGGTGTTCGACGGTTATGTGGATGCCGTCAATGCCACCGACGGCTCGGGTGCCAACTGTCATATGTCCAGCGTGGCGGTGTGCTCGCTGCTGACCCGGGTGGGTTATTCGACCATCATGCAGGTCTCCTGCCGCGACCGGAATCGTATCGCCATCCAGGGCGATGTGCTCGGCGGTGCGGCGATGGGGGTGGCCAATGTGTTGTGTCTGACCGGTGATGGCGTGCAGGTGGGGGATCACCCGGGGGCGAAACCTGTGTTCGACCTGGATTCCACTTCCCTGTTGTCAATCGTCAAAACCATGCGCGACCGGGGCCACTTTCAAAGCGGCCGAAAAATTGCCGCGCCGCCGCATTTGTTTCTCGGCGCCGCGGCCAACCCCTTTGCGCCGCCTTTCGATTATCGTCCGATTCAGCTGGGTAAGAAAATTGCCGCCGGTGCACAATTTATTCAAACCCAGTACTGTTTTGATATCGCCCGTCTGAAAAACTTTATGGACGTGGTGTGCGATCACGGACTGCATGAACAAGCCTTTATCCTGGTAGGCGTGGGACCTTTGGCATCGGCCAGGGCGGCGGAGTGGATGCGCAATCACGTTCCCGGAGTGCATATTCCCGACACTGTGATCAAGCGGCTTTCCGGGGCGGAAGATGCCAGGCGCGAAGGCCGGAATATCTGTATCGAAATGATCCAGCAGATCCGGGAGATTGAAGGCGTGGCCGGGGTGCATGTCATGGCCTACCGTCAGGAGGAGGCCGTGGCTGAAATTATCGAGCGGTCAGAAGTGCTCAGGGGCAGAACGCCTTGGTATCCCGGCGCCATTAAAAACAGTGTAACCAAAAGTGTAACCAAAGAAGAAAGAGCAATGGCAAAATGAACAGAGCGTTAATTCTGACCATCACTTGTAACGACCGGCCGGGCATCGTGTCCGAGGTCACCACCAATCTCTTTAACGTCGGTGCTAATATCCTCGAATTGCAACAGTTTGACGATCCGGCCAGCGAACGGTTTTTTATGCGATTGGTCTTTGCGCTGGACAATGAGCAGTATGAATCCGGCGCTGTGGAGGAGGTGCTCCGCGCACCTGCCGAGCAATTCGGCTTCGACTGGAAGCTGCGCCCGCAGGACCAGAGGAAAAAGGTTGTTATTATGGTGTCCAAGCAGGATCACTGTCTTGGAGATCTGCTGTACCGGGCGCGTATCGGTGAGCTGCCCATGGATGTAGCGGCTATTATTTCCAACCACCCGAAAGAGGCGCTGAAGGTGTCCATGATCGGGGATATACCCTATCATCACTTGCCGGTAACGCCGGACACCAAGCCACACCAGGAGTCGCAGATCAAACAGGTTGTCGATCAGACGGGTGCCGAACTTGTGATTCTGGCCCGCTACATGCAAATCCTGTCCGACGACCTGTCCGCCTATCTTCGGGGGCGTTGCGTCAATATCCATCACAGTTCGTTGCCGGGATTCAAGGGCGCCAAGCCCTATCACCAAGCCTATGAGCGCGGCGTCAAGCTGATCGGTGCCACCGCGCACCTGGTGACCGCCGATCTCGATGAGGGGCCGATTATTGAGCAGGATATGGAATATATTACACACACTGACTTACCGGCGGATCTGGTGCGCAAGGGCAGGGATATAGAGCGTCGGGTACTGGCCCGGGCGGTGACTCATCTGCTGCAGGACAGGGTCTTTTTGAACGGAGCGAAGACCGTTGTTTTTAAGGATTAATCTTTTTTGGAGTGGTTGATGACAGCTGTAATTTTGGACGGCAAGGCGCTGGCAAAAGAAACGGAGCGGGCATTATCCCGGCGGGTTGCCGGATTGAAAGAGAAAAGCGGCGGGCAAACGCCCATTCTGGCCACCATTCTGGTGGGAGGTGATCCTGCATCCGCGACTTACGTGGCAATGAAGCAAAACGCCTGCAAGCGTGTGGGTATGGACTCCATTGCCGTAACACTGCCTGAGCAAACGACCACCGAAGAGTTGCTGGACAAAATTCATGAGCTCAATGCCAACTCCAACTGCCATGGCATTCTGTTGCAGCACCCGGTCCCGTCGCAGATTGACGAGCGCGCCTGTTTCGATGCCATTGATGTGGGAAAAGATGTCGATGGCGTCACCTGTCTCGGTTTTGGTAGAATGTCCATGGGAGAGCCCGCCTATGGCTCCGCAACCCCGCAAGGTATTATGCGGCTGTTAGAAGCCTACGATATGGATCCCAGCGGAAAAAACGCCGTGGTGGTGGGGCGCAGCCCGATTCTGGGCAAGCCCATGGCGATGATGTTGCTAAACGCCAATGCCACGGTGACCATCTGCCATTCGCGTACGCGCAATTTACCCGATATGATCAGGCAAGCCGATGTGGTGGTCGGTGCGGTCGGCAAACCGGAATTTATTAGAGCCGAATGGATCAAAGACGGCGCCGTGGTGGTGGACGCGGGTTATCATCCAGGTGGAGTGGGTGATATCGAATTGTCGCCCTTGATGGAGCGGGCAGCGGCTGTCACGCCGGTGCCGGGCGGGGTTGGGCCGATGACCATCAATACGTTGATTTTGCAGTCGGTGGCGGCGGGTGAAAAAAAGCTTGGTGTTGGTCGGATCTGACAACCTTACCAGTCTGTAGTGCCGCTCGGGAACGTTGACAGGGGCGTCCGGCGTTTTGCGCCGGCTCCCCGGCAGTGGACTCCCGCTTGTCCGCAGATAGCAATGTCGCAGTAAAAGCCGTTGCAATAAACACTGATCGGAACGTTTCCTGAATACACTGTAAACCACGCTTAGTAAACTGAAGTATACCTCCATGAGCAACCCTCCACTCCTTAACCAGATACGCGAAATGATATTGTCCGGTGAGCTTGTCCCCGGCGAGCGCATTACCGAAGTTGGTCTTGCGAAAAAACTGGGGGTTTCCAGAACGCCCATACGCAGTGCGTTGCCGATGTTGGCCGCGGATGGCTATATAGAGCCGGTGGGAAAGCGGGGTTATTCCGTTAAGAAGTTTATTTTGGAAGAGGCGCTCGAAGCACTGGAATTGCGCGCCATACTCGAGGGGGTGGCGGCCAAATACCTGGCGGAGAAAGGTGTCGGCGAAGACCTTTTGCGGGAAATGGAATTGTGTCTGAGGCAAGGCGACGAGATTTTCAAAAAGCGTTATGTTACCCAAGAGGACGAGCAGCGCTATGGCGAGATGAATGCCCGCTTCCACAAACTTGTGGTGGATAACTGCGGATCGCAATCGCTGATTGCCTTTGTGGAAAGGCTCAACAAATTGCCGTTTATCGGTCCCTCGGTGATGGTGTTCGACCAGGTGGGGCTGGACAAGGCGTTTGAGATGCTGTTCCGCGCCCACGGCCAACACCACGATCTGGTGGAGGCGATTCGCGATGGCGATGCGGCCCGGGCCGAGTCAGTGTTCAGGGAGCACGGCAACGCCCAGCGGCACAGCCTGTTTTCACGCGTCGACCAGCGCAATATTTTGTTTAACCGTGAAACCGCAAGTGGGCGCGGAAAAGACAGGTAAGGTATTGGTGTGCATCGTAAATTAAAAAATCGCATGACCCACTAGGCCAACTGGGTGCCTCCGGCGCAGATGACCCTGTCATCCTCGAGGTGTTCGTAGAGCGTGGCGACCAGTTCCGGGCGGTTGCGCTGCAGAACGCGGCGGTTGATGCTGCCTTTTGGGGTGATTTCGCCGGCGGACTCGGACAGTGGAACATCCACCAGCATCCCGGCCACCACGCGTTTGGAGCTGCCGGTGTCGGACGCGGCCAGCTCGGTAATGATTTTATTGAACAGCGCCTTGACGGGCGCGCTGCGCGCCAGTTCGCGGGGAGGGGTGGTTATGGGCAAACCAGCGGCGGCGGCACAGGCCTCCCAGTTGGGGAGAATCAATGCCCGGACATCGGCCTGCCCGTCCCCCATGATGACCAGGTCCCTGGCGATTTTCGGCATGGCGGCCAGTACTTTCAGTCGCAAGGTGCCCGCAGCGACCCGGGTACCGGAGGTCAATTTAAAGTCTTCACTCTGGCGGCCTTCAAATCGCAGGCCATCGGCGGGTTCGGTGGGATTGACAAAGCTGACCAAATCGCCCGATTTGAAATAACCCTCTTCATCAAAGGATTCGGCGGTCGCCTTGGGGGCGCGCCAGTATCCCGGCGTGACATTGGGTCCCCGGTAGCGCGCTTCCCAATGGCCGTCACCAAAATGCACCATCTTCATGGTGACTCCGGGGGCGGGTACGCCCACCACACCGGGGCCGTTAGCGCGTTTGTTGCCGAACAGGGCGACCGGACTGGTCTCGGTCATTCCCAATCCGGTCACCATGAGAATACGCTCGCCCACGGTTTCCATCGCCAGCCGGTCCAGTGCGGCCCAGGTGGACGCCTGCATGGACGCCGCCGCGTACCAGAGAAATTTCAAATGGCGAAAAAAGCTGTGGCGTAACTGTTGATCCTTCTCAAGATAGGGCAAGAGCGCGTCGTAGCCCATGGGCACATTGAAATACAGAGTGGGCGAGACCCGCTTTAACAGTTCCACCGATTTGCCGATCTGCTCTACTGTGGGTTTACCCGGATCGATATACAGCGTGCCGCCGTTATACAGAGTGATATTGAAATTACTGTTTCCGCCAGCCGTATGATTCCACGGCAGCCAGTCGATCATCACCGGCGGATCCGCGGCAATGGAGGGTGATATCTGTTGTTGCTGCTGGGCGGCGGCGCACAACATGCCGTGGGTGTTAATTACCGCCTTGGGCGCGCCGCTGGAGCCGGACGTAAACAAGAACTTGGCGATGGTGGCATGGGAAACCTGTTCGGCCGCGGTATAAACACGGTCGAGCCGCGACCCGTCACCGCACAGTGTCGCAATGTCGCGCATGCCGGCCACGGGGTTTCTAAACGCCACAACCGCCGCCTCCGGATGGCCTGTTTCGGAAAGCGACTGCCCGATCGCCTGTCGATAGTGTCCGCCGTCTTCCACCACCACCAGGCCGGGTGTTAACAGCCGGAAGACATCCTTCAATTTTTCATGGTCTTTGGCTTGCAGGGCATAGGCGGGCGCAATGGGTGCTACGGGGATTCCCACGTACAAGGCCCCCAACATGACCAGCGCACAGTCGATA
Source organism: Microbulbifer sp. (assembly GCF_051659245.1). Taxonomy (NCBI): domain Bacteria; kingdom Pseudomonadati; phylum Pseudomonadota; class Gammaproteobacteria; order Cellvibrionales; family Microbulbiferaceae; genus Microbulbifer; species Microbulbifer sp. The sequence goes on along the minus strand of NZ_JBOFOC010000067.1, from coordinate 49,501 downwards.
CTGTTTTCCGAGAGGAGGACGATCGGGCGTTCGGACCCCAAATTCAGCGGCAGCAATTCTTCCGCCAGTGACAAGACCCGTTCCCGCGCCTGCCGGTAGGTAATACTGACTTCCCCGTGTGCAGTCTGCTCGACGATAAAGCGCCGATCCGGCGCGTCTTCCGCCCATTGATCCAGCCATTCTCCCAGACACTGGTTGTACCGCCCGAGCGCCTCAGTCGAGCGCATAATCTGCACTTGGTCGTCGACGCGTTCCAGTACAACATCGGAAGAAAAAAATGGTACAGGCCGATAGGCCGCAGTACCCGAAGTACTCACACTGCTGGAACCGGTCATTCGCATCACTCCCGAGGGTTCGCCGGTATGGATAAGGCGAACGGCGATTGGTGAATCAATCCACCTCCGCCACTGGCGTAAAGAATGGCGCAGGTCTGCCCCGCTCGTCCTTTTCGAAAACCACCCGCACCCGCTGCCCAATGGCCACAGAATCCAAATCATCACTGAGAATATTGGTCAGCATGATTGGCCCTTCATCCAACCGGACATAGGCGATGCAATAGGGCGTCTTCGCCCGGTAGGACAGGCTGCAGGAATAGATTTCGCCAAAGCCGGAGGCCTCTCCCCACTCTGTATCGCCACCGGTAAACGGGCTTTTTTCCCGTGGATAAAAAAAGTATTTTCCCGTATCCACGCAACGCGGAATGAGGAGCACCCCCTCGGCAGCCGCCTGCCAGAAACGCTCCTGTTCAAAGTTCAATCCAGCGGTTCCATCGTTGGTCTGCATCGCTCTACTCCCGTTCCAGGATCAGGGTCGCGCTACCGTGGCGGCCGCCGAGCTGACCGCCGGTTCCGTGCGCCAGGGCCAGCTGGCAATTGGGCACCTGTACCGCCGGATGGGCTTCGCCGCGCAGTTGCCGCACCGCTTCTATCACCTTGGTCATACCGCCCCGATTGGCAGGGTGGTTGTTGCACAGGCCGCCGCCATCGGTATTCACCGGCAACTTGCCGACACCGGAGATCAACCCCCCGTCGGCGACGAACTTTCCGCCTTCCCCCGCCTTGCAGAAACCGAGATTTTCCAATTGCACCAACACGGTGATGGTGAAGCTGTCGTACAGGGAGGCGTATTGGATATCGGCCGGTTTGACGCCCGCCTGGGCAAAGGCTTCTGCGCCGGAGCGGACTCCGCCGGAGGCCAGAATATCGAAGTAGCCGCCGTTGAGATGCTTGATGGCGTAGCCCGCACCGGTCGGCGTGATCAAGGGGCGATTCAGGCTGCGCGCCACATCCGGGTGCGCTACGATCAAGGCGCCACCGCCATCGGAGACGACACAGCAGTCGAGCCGGTGCAGCGGATCGACAATCAGCGGAGAATTCAGCACATCCTCCACGGTCACCACATTCGGTAACACGGCGTGGGGGTTGTGTTGCGCGTGATGGGACGCTGCGACTTTGATCCAGGCAAGCTGTTCCGAGGTGGTTCCATGTTCATACATATGCCGCTTGGCAACCATGCCGTACATGTTGGTCACCACCGGCTTGTAGGGCGCCTCGAAGGGAAACTCCACCGTGTCCATGATCTCGCCGTGCATGGCATCCGGACGCGCCGCCTCGGCCCGGGGTCGACCCGCCAGGGTGATCAGGGCCACCCGGCACCTGCCCGCCTCGATTGCCTCGACTGCGTGGGCAACATGGTTGATATAAGCCGACCCCCAGCTTTCCGTGCTATCCAGATAGCGGAGTTTCAGGCCGAGATATTCGACGAGGGAAAAGGGCCCGGTTCCCGGCGCCGACCAGCCGGGGATATCGCCGGCGCAAAAGTAGCCGTCCACATCCTCCAGGCTCAGGCCCGCATCCGCGATTGCCCCCAGTGCGACATCGGCGTGCAGTTGGGCCACCGTGCGATCCACCGCTTTGCGTGTCGGGTGTTCGTAGGCACCGACGATATAGGCTTTACCTTTTAAACTCACTGGCTTCTATCCCATTGCTGAAACGAGCTGTCGGAGTCGGCCAACTGTTCCAGTAGCGCCGACGGTCTCCAATAGTGGCCGAGTTTTCCGTGATAATGGCGAACCCGTTCAGCTACGTGCTTCAAACCCAGGGAATCGGCGTAGAACATGGGGCCGCCGTGGTAACGGGGAAAACCGTAACCGCTGGTCCAGACCACGTCGATATCCGCGGCGCTCGCCGCCACCGTCTGTTCCAGCACTTGCGCGCCCACGTTGATCAGGGCCAGCAGACAGCGCTCGCGGATTTCCTCGTCAGTGATGTCATCGCGTTGGGGAATCTTCCGCTCGGCCGCCAGTTTTTTGATAATTTCTGCGACCTCGGGGTCCGCGAGGGCCTCGTGACTTCCCTCTTCATAGCGATAAAAACCCGCGTGGGTCTTTTGTCCCAGCCGATCCAGCTCCGTGAGCTTATCGGCTATGACGAAATACGGATCTTCCCGGGTCTCCCGTTTGTAGAGTTCCCTCCGCGCTTTGGTGCCCACATCCGTTCCGCCCAGGTCGTTGACCCGCTGTGGTCCCATGGCAAAGCCAAAGGCTTCGAGTGCGCCATCGACCTGAGCCGGCGAAGCGCCTTCCAGCATGAGTAGTTCGGCTTCGCGGAAATAGCCGTCGAGCATCATTTTATTGCCGACAAACCCGAATCGATCGCCGGTGATCACGGGAATCTTCTTCAGCAATTTGGCCGCCTGCAGGGCAGAGGCCAGCGCTTGATCGGAGGTTTGCGCACCGCGTACCACTTCCACCAGTTTCATCACATGCGCGGGGCTGAAAAAATGCAATCCGGCGATTCGCTCCGGGTGAGTCGTCGCCGCGGCAATATCCGATACCGACAACGTCGAGGTATTGGTGGCGATCAGACGGTTGGCGGGCAATAGGGCGTCCAGCTCCTTTAGAATATTTTGCTTCAACCCGAAATTTTCGAACACTGCCTCGACCACGAAGTCCACGCCTGCGGCATCCCGCATGTCCACACTGCCGGAAATCCGGGCCAGTCGTGCGTCCACCTGTTCCTGGGTGATCCGCCCGCGTTTCATGTGTGATGCGTAATTGCCTCGCACCAGGGACAAGCCTCGTTGCAGCCCTTCCTCGGTATTGTCGATCAACACCACGGAAAGTCCCGCATTGGCCAGCGCGGTAGCGATACCGCTGCCCATGGTGCCGGCGCCGATAACCGCGGCGCGGCCCGGTACCTTATCGTTCATCAGGGTGGCGGCTTTATTCTTCAGCTTTCCCGCATTGCGCTCGGCAAAGAACAGGTGGCGCAACGCCTGGCTCTCCCTGGCGGCGAGGCTCTCTTCGGCCAGGCGCGCTTCCACGCGCATGGCGTCTGCAAAGGGCTGTTCCACCGCCGCCTCAAGCGCCTTCAAGAGCAGGTTTTGCGTGGTGCGCCCTTTCAGGGCCCGCGCATTGGTCTTTAGCGCCCCGGCAATGGCTTCCCGGGTAAAACTCTCGGCGGATACGGAGCGTTCACGGGTTGGTCTGAGGACATCGTTTTTGCCTATCAGGGTTTCGCAAAATGCCAGTGCTCCCGCGTGCAGGTCGCCGGTGATCACTTCATCGACCAGACCGCCGGCCAGGGCCTCGCGGCCGTTCATCGGCCTGCCCGAGAGCATCATCTCAAATGCCGGCAACGCCCCGATCAGACGCGGCAGGCGCTGAGTGCCGCCGGCGCCCGGGATCAGTCCCAGGGTGATCTCCGGCAGGCCCAGGCTCGCCTTCTCGTCGGCCAGACGGTAATGGCAGGCCAGGGCCAGTTCAAGGCCGCCACCGAGGGCCATGCCCTGCATCGTCACCACCACCGGCTTGGGCGCATTTTCAATCCGGGCCTGTATCTCCTGCAGGGTCGCGCCGCGCATCTCGCCGGAAAATTCGCTGATGTCGACACCGGCCATGAAGTGGGTTCCGACCGAACCGATTAGAATCACTTCGATACTGTCGTCCTCCAGCATTTGTTCCAACGCCGAGGCCAGGCCAACCCGCATGTCGTAATTAATGGCGTTGACCGGCGGGTTGCTGACCATTATCTGGCCGATCGCGCCGTGCCTACCGGTTATTGCTGCTTTGGTTTTTTCGCTCATTCTCAACCTTTTGAATACTCTGTTGAATTTTTCATGGCGGTAATCGGCCTTTGGTTTTTCCTGCAGGGATCAGGCGTCGTAGCTGTATTTCAGCTCCACACTCCCTTTCCGCCGGGCAATCAACCACCGTCCCTCGATCCGCGACAGCGTATCGACAAAAGAGCCCGCCAGGAGGGTGGGCGCCGCCGGGGCGGGCAGCGTTTCCCCGGCAGGTCCGCTCAACAGCAATACCCGGCTGGTCGCCCGAACGGATACCGGGCTCAATACTTCAAAAACGCTGTTGGTGAAAAAATGTCGCGTCAAACGCGGCGCCCGCTGCTGAAAGGAGTCGATAATGGCGTCACGCCCTTCAATACCCACGTCCGGATCGCTCGGACGAAAAAGTACGGCATCTTCGGTATAGCACCCCGCCAATTCCTGCCAACGGGCATCGTCGATCAAATTTGTTACCCGGTTCAATAGTTGCTGACACTCCCACTCGATCAGCAATTTCTCCTGACCGTCCATCACGCCTCCCATCCCGACAGCCAATCGCGCATCGCCCCGGCCATGGCTTCCGGCGCTTCGGCGGGTGCCATGTGTCCGGCGCCGGGAATCACCACAAGGCGGCTTTGCGCTATCTTCTCGCGCATGGTTTCGTGCTGCCGCACCGGGCTCCAGCGATCCTCTTCGCCCGCGGACAACAGGGTGGGGACCTGAATACCCGACAAGACCGGTTCCGCATCCGGCCGGTTCAGTAGCGCTTGAATCTGGCCGACGAAATCGGCCTCGGAATAGGCCTCGACCATGTCGGTCAACCGTGCCATCAACGTCCGGTCGGCCAGTCCCTCGTCACTCATCATCGGCGGTAACCATTCGCGGGCGACCGCCGTCATGCCCTCGGTTTTCGCCAGCTTCAATAAACGCTGCCGGGCTGCCACTTCCGCTTCGCGGCGCGGGTGCACACCGGTATCGAACAACGCCAGGCGGTCGACTCTTTGCGGTGACCGGCGAATAACTTCCAGTGCCACGCGTCCACCCATGGAGTGGCCGCACAGTGCAAATGAGGACGGTGCCCGGTGCAGGACTCGCTCGGCCATCGCCCCGATACTGTCGCAACCCGCCAGGGAAATGATGGCGATATCGGCGAGCGGCTGCAGGCGGGAGGCGATACCTTCCCACACCCGATGATCACACAGCAGACCCGGCAATAACACTAACGCTGTCTTGGCGCCCGGTTGGGGCGCTGTATTTGATACAGCTATGTCAGCCATCGTTTTTCAACACCATATGGCCGATGGCGGTGTTGGAAACCGGGACATGGTAGTGTCGGTGCAACTCCGTCACCTTGTTTTCCAGCGCGCCGCGCATGACTAGCCACATGACCATTTCACTGCCCTCCGTGCCCGTTTCACGGATATATTCTGTTTGAGGTATTTCGGCGAGTGCCTCGGGTCGATCGACTATCTGGTCCATAAACGCCGTGTCCCACGCCTGATTGATCAGGCCCGCCCGTTCTCCCAGGAGTTGATGGCTCATGCCTCCTGTGCCCCATATTTGCACATTCAGGTCTTCGTCATAAGAACTGACCGCTCTGGCGATGGCCCGACCCAGGTTAAAACAGCGCCGGCCATTGGGTGCCGGATACAACAGCACATTTACCGCCAGGGGGATCACCAGGCAGGGCCAGGCCTCGGGCTGGCCAAACATCAGGGACAGAGGCACGGTGAGACCATGGTCCACGTCCATCTCGTTGACGATGGTCAAGTCAAAATCCTGCTCGATCACCGAGTGGGCGATATGCCAGGCCAGGTCCGGAGAACCCTGCACCTCTGGCACGGGGCGCGCGCCAAAGCCCTCGTCCGCCGGCCGGTACTTTTCTCCGCAACCGATGGCAAAAGTGGGGATCAGCTTCATGTCGAAAGCCGTTGCGTGATCGTTGTATACCAGTATCACCACATCGGGCTTTTCATCGGCTATCCATTGGCGGGTAAAATCATAGCCGCTGAACACGGGATTCCACTGTTCGGTTTCCGACTCGCCAATATCAATGATTCGGCCGAGGAGCGGTACGTGCGAGGTGCCTATCCCCGCGGTTATGCGAGCCATTATTTTTTCTCCCCAATATAGCGATTGCCTTCCACTGACCGCCCGCCACGATTCATCATATCGGCATACTCTTGTGGTGAATACTCGGTCATGGTGGATACCGCCGCCTGCACGCTGATGCCATCGGTCGAGCTGATCTTCACCAGAAAATAGATGTTCCCGCCCAGTTGGATAAGCCGGCTGTAATCCCGGTCGAGCACGGCCTGCCTTTGCGCTTCGCTCATGGGCCATCGATCGAGGTACGCGCGCTCGTCGGACTTGAATGCCCGGCGGTTCTCTACTGTCATCAGAGACATGCAGAATTGATTCAGGTGATACCCCTTGCGGGCACAGGACGCATCGAAAACAGTTGTGCCGGGTATCTCCAGATAGGGTTTTTGCAAAGACATAACCGCCCCCCCCTAAAGCCAACGTTGGGTGTCAGTAAGGTTCGGTGTCCATGAGCGAACCATGTGGGTGAACTATACACAAATGTATCCAAAAATAAAATATGGGATACAAAAGGAATCGGAGGGTTTCGGGTCGACAGGCTGTCTGCCGCGTCCTCCTGAGATGAATTCGGTAGTCGGATGTGACGTCAAGATATCTTATAACCTATTGATATTAAAGAATAAATATAAAAATTACGGTGTCGGGGGTGTGCCGGCGACCCACGATTGAGGGGCCCGGACAGTTGACGGTGAGGCGAGGATACTGCGTGGTGATGAGGGGGGAGGTTGGGCAATGTGTTGAGATAGTGTATACAAAAGAATATTATTGGATCCCATAGACCTCGTCATAAAGTTGTGTTTATATTGCCTGCAAGCGTCATTTCGCGACGGGATAGGCCGATGAAAACGACATCAAGTCCTATGCAACGATTGAGAGAAATGGTCCCTTCCGGGGATCTGGTCCCGGGTGAGGGCATTAATCGGGGGTGGAAAGGCTGGGCGTGCCCGGAACGCCAATTCGTAACGTACTCTCAGCCTTGGCCGCGGAGGTGGAAAACCTGTTCCGGGAACACGGCTATGCCCAGCGGGAAAGCGTCTTTTTATATCGCGACACGCAAAATCATGGCGAAAAACGAGAAATAAAACCGATATTTAAGTTCCGGCCAGCCGAAACCGCTCGCCGGGCGCATGACTACGGATGTTGAGCGGTTAACTGACCGGTTGGCAAGCACTGGCCGATTTTAGAACAATAACTGTAATAGGCTATTCTATGAGTGCAGATCCGCGAGATGTCGTCGCCAGCTCAGCAATGAGCAGACTCCAGCTAATTGCCGTGGCCATTTGTGTTTTTTTGAATGGCCTGGATGGTTTCGACGTATTGGCAATCAGTTTTGCATCGCCTGGCATCACCGAGGAATGGGGCATCGATCGCGGCGCCCTGGGTATCGTTTTGTCAATGGAGCTGATCGGCATGGCGGTCGGCTCTGTGACCTTGGGCGGCATGGCGGACCGCTTCGGCCGCCGTCCCACCATTCTGGGATGTCTGATTGTGATGTCCGCCGGGATGCTGGCGGCGGCCTTTGCCGGTGGCGTGGTGATACTGTCGCTGATTCGCTTTATCACCGGTTTGGGCATTGGTGGTATGTTGGCGGCCATCAACGCCATGACCGCTGAATTTTCCAACGCCAGGCGGCGCAGCCTGTCCGTGGCGCTTATGGCGGCGGGCTATCCGATGGGCGCCATTATCGGCGGCTCGGTAGCCTCAATGCTACTCGCCCAGTTTGACTGGCGCGCGGTGTTTTTCTTCGGCGCCGCGGTCACGGCGCTGTTTATTCCGCTGACCATGATCTTCCTGCCGGAATCGGTATCGTATTTGGCCATGAAGCGCCCGGCAAATGCCCTGGAACGTATCAATCGCACCTTGCGCAGAATGAACAAAGCACCGGTAGACGCCTTGCCACCGGTTGTGGATTCGGTCAAGCAAAAAGTCGGACTGGCGAAATTGTTTGAGCCGGATCTACGCAGCATCACGCTGTTGCTCACCCTGGCGTACTTCACCCATATCATGACCTTCTACTACATCATCAAGTGGATCCCGAAAATCGTCGCCGATATGGGCTTTGATCCTTCCCTGGCCGGCTCGGTATTGGTGTGGGCGAATGTGGGTGGCGCCAGCGGCGCGTTGATTCTGAGCCTGCTGACACAGGTGTTCGACGTTCGAAAACTGGTGGTGCTGGCCCTGATGCTCGCCAGCGTTATGGTCGTCGTGTTTGGTTTCACCGACAGCAACCTGGGACAGTTGTCGTTATTGGCGGCGCTTGCGGGCATTTGCACAAACTCGGCGATTGTCGGTATGTATGCCTTGTTTGCCCAATACTTCCCCACGGAGGTTCGTGCCGGAGGTACCGGCTTTGTCATTGGTGTGGGGCGGGGCGGCGCGGCTTTGGGGCCAATTGTCGCTGGATTTTTGTTTGAGTTTGGTCACGGTCTGCCCTCCGTCTCGTTTTTAATGGGATTGGGGTCCTTGATCGCGGCGGCCGCCTTGATCGTCTTGATTCGGTTGGGTGGGCAACGTGAATCTCTAGCTAGCCAGCCGGCGTAAAGAGAAGGGGCGGAGCGACGCTTTTGGGCGCCGCTTTTGCGTGAGCGCGGTGGTTTTATAGAGAAAAGTAAGTTGATGCGGCTCAATTTGTACTAACAGGCGATGCAGTTCCCGCCTGCCGATAAATTATTAAACATAACGATAACGATCGAGAGAGGAGAACTGTATATGCTACACAGAAAACGTTTTTCCAGGTGCGCTCTAAGCGCATTCATAGTCGGTGTGGGGGTTGGCAACGGTGCCCACTCATCAACTGACGCGCTGGATAAAAAGCTCGAGGAAGTAGTGGTTACCGCTCAGTTCGTCGAGCAGGACCTTCAGGATACGCCACTGGCCATTACCGCCGTCTCTGGCGATACTCTTGAGGCGCGTGGTCACGAGACAGTGGAGGACGTGGCTGCGCAGGCGCCCAACGTGAGCTTGACCAGGGGCGGTGCCTTCGCCGGCCCTGCGTTGATTGGCTTTATCCGCGGCGTTGGCCAGACGGATTTCAACCCGGCGTTGGAGCCGGGTGTGGGTCTGTATGTGGACGACGTATACTATTCTACACTGACCGGGTCGATTCTGGATCTGTTGGATCTGGAGCGAGTGGAGGTGTTGCGCGGACCGCAGGGTACTCTGGCGGGCAAGAACTCCATCGGGGGTTCGATAAAGTTGTATACGCGCAAGCCCAATGAAGAAAACAACGGCTATATCGAAACGGGCGCGGGGTCTTTCGATGCCGTCAACGTGCGGGGTGCCAGTAATTTTACTGTGATTCCGAACGAGCTATACGCTCGGGTTGCCGGCGTATCGCGCTCTCGCGACGGCCATGTCAAGCGTTTGGATTTCGGTTGTTTGAATCCCGGCTCTAATTTTGAGTCCCAGACGCTTGGCGGGGACTGTGAAGTCGGCACCGAAGGCGGCATTGACTACACGGCGGCGAGGGTGGCACTGCGTTGGCTGGCGACAGATGATCTGGAAGTCAATTTTTCTGTCGATTGGCTCGACGATTCCTCGGAAGCTGCGCCCAATGTAATCACGCAGATTGGCGATACCATTGCGCCGGTAGTGGCGAACGGCGTTATCTGGCCCAATGTGGCGATTCCCGGAACCAGTCTGGCTGATGGCAATACCGCGGCCGAAATGTTTATCCCGGACGATCCCTACGTCAACTATTCAAACTATGTCGATCCCAATACGGGCCTGTCAATACCCGCGGAACAGGTCGTGGAGTCCGTTGGCACGTCGTTGAAAGTGGATTGGCAGTTAACTGATAACCTGCAATTGCAGTCGATCACAGGCTATCGCGAGTACGATGCCGCTTTCGGCAATGATGCGGACGGGAGCCCCATGCCAGTGGAAATGCTCTATCAGGAGCTGCGCCATGAACAGACAAGCCAGGAGTTTCGCTTGAATGGCGAAGTGGGCAATATATTGGACTACACCGTAGGCACATTTTGGTTCGAATCAGACACCTCTGAGGCTGCGCGCGTTACCCTGGGTTATGCCGGCCTCGATTTCGGTCACGGCCCGGATCCGGTTGAAGTGAGCAACCGGGCGCTGTTCGCCAATGGCATTTTCTACCTGAATGATCGGCTCGACTTGTCGCTGGGTGTGCGCTATAGCGAGGATGAGAAAACCTATACGTTCCGGCGGTATAATCCCGACGGCAGCGATATTGAGCCCTGTATTGGCCCTCCGGGCACTCCCGGCAATCCCCCGAACTGCCTGATTTCAAGCCTGGATGGTGTATCCAGTACGTTTGAAGACGAGCGTGTGGATTACCGTTTCGCACTCAGTTACCGCCTCATGGAAAACTTTATGATCTACGGGCAGTACGCGACAGGCTACAAGGGTGGTGGCGTGAACCCTCGTCCGTTTTTCAATGCGCAGGCGGTGACTTTCGAGCCCGAAGAGCTGGATGGTGTCGAGTTCGGTTTTAAGACGCAGTTGTTCGATAACCGGATGCGTGTGAACTCGGCGGTGTTCTCCAGCGAATACAATGGTATTCAGCTGACGCTCAACGATTGTACAGAATTGTTTGGACCGGCGTTGGGCCTTCCCTGTCTGGCCAACCAAAATGCGGGGGATGCGGACGTCGAGGGCTTTGAGCTGGAATTCGACTTCCGGCCCGTTCCCGAGCTGTTGCTCGAGGCATCCTACAGTTATATCGATTTCCAGTTTACCAAAGTGAATCCATCCACGGGCCTGGACACAAGTAAAGTGACACCTTTCACACCGGAGACGACCTGGAGCGCCGCTATCCAGTACGACTGGCAGAGCCGCCATGGAACGATTTCGCCGCGTATAGACGTCAGTTATCAGGACGATACACATACCGCACCTGACAACTCCGCGGCGGGTATCATCGAGGACTACACCCTGGTTAATGCCGGCATTACCTGGTTGTCATCCGGAGAAGACTGGCAGCTTGCGCTCAAGGGCCGCAATCTTACCGACGAGCTGTATTACAGTATGATCACTGACTCGAATGTTCTTGGGGGTGGTAAGACTTACGCGGCTCCCGCACTACCCAGGACTTGGGAATTCTCCGTCAAACGGATGTTTTAAGCGTGGCCGGCTGTTGATGAGCGCGACTCTTCAACAGCCGGTGACTGCGGCGGACAATGCGGGCGAAGTGTTCACCAGGCCCGGTCCCTGAATCACAGTGAATGAGGAGAAAGGTTATGGTGCAGGCTATGGCAGCGGTTTTGAGGAGCGGTCGTCGCTCCATGGTCGTTGAGACCGTGGAAGTTGAAGACCCGCGTCCCGGCGAAGTATTGGTCAAGGTGGTGGCGACCGGTGTGTGTCATACCGATATGGTGATGCGCGACCAGGGCGTGCCGACACCGCAGCCGGTGGTGTTGGGCCATGAGGGTGCGGGTATCGTGGAAAAAGTCGGTGCCGGGGTTGACAACGTCCGTGCCGGTGACGCGGTGGTGATGAGTTTCAACAGTTGCGGCACTTGTCCCTCGTGTCACGAGCATGCCCCCGCATATTGCCACGAATTTTTTCCGCGCAACTTTTTCGCCACCCGCGAGGATGGCTCCACGGCCCTCAGTCGGGAGGGAGAGGTCATTCATGCCAACGTGTTTGGCCAGTCATCATTCGCCACCCGTGCGATTTGCCATGCCCGCAACGCGGTGAAAGTACCGGACGACGTGCCACTGGAGCTGATGGGGCCGCTGGGTTGCGGCTTTCAGACCGGCGCCGGGGCGGTGCTGAAGTCGCTGGCGGTTGAGCGGGGGCGTTCGATCGCCGTTTTCGGCGTCGGTGCGGTGGGGCTGTCGGCGGTGATGGCCGCAAAAATCGCCGGCGCGCACCCGATCATTGCCGTGGACGTCAACCCTGAGCGGCTGGAGCTGGCCCGCTCCCTCGGGGCGACCCAGGTGGTGGATGCCGGCAATCAGGATACGGCGGCGAAGATCAGCGAGATCTGTGCTGCCGGCGTGGATTATGCCATCGATACCACTGCCCGGTTGCCGGTGATGCAGACCGCCGTCGATCTGCTGGCGCCACGCGGCATCTGCGGCCTGGTGGGTGCCTCCGCCCCGGGTGATGTGCTCGAGTTGGACGCTGTGCATATCCTCAGTGGCGGGCGGATGGTGCGCGGGATCGTAGAGGGTGATTCCGACCCCGACATCTTTATCCCCGAGCTGATCGATTACTACCGCCGGGGACTGTTTCCCATCGAGCGGCTGGTGGAATTTTTTGACCTGGAAAACATTAACGAGGCCATCGAGGCTGGCGAGAGCGGACGGGTCGTCAAACCCATTGTACGCATGCCGGTCTAGTCGAAGGGGAAACCTCGCGGGCAAGCCTACAGGGAGGTATTCACGGCGTCTTCGGTCCCTAGCGCTGCTCCCCCCGCAATCCCAACACCTGCTCCTGCAAGCGCTCGGCCTTGGCCGCCGCCGCATCCAGCGGTTCGCCGGCCACCACGCTGACCCGCGACCAGAATCTGCGCGGCCAGGTGGTAAAAGCGGTTCCGCCGCGGTGGCTGAAGAAGCTGCCCCAGAGGCCGCGCAGGGCCATAGGTACCACCGGCACCGGGGTGCGGCTGAGGATTTTCTCGATCCCCGCCTTGAACGGCTGCAGCTCCCCGTCTTTGGTCAACTGGCCCTCGGGGAAGATGCACAGCAGGTCGCCGTCCTTTAAGCCCTGTTCTATTTCCTCGAAGGCCCGTTCATAGCCTTCCGGGTCCTTCTGCTTCGAGCAGATGGGTATCGCGCGGCCGGTGCGGAAGATAAAGTGCAGCACCGGAATTTCATAGATCGGCTTGTACATGATAAAGCGGATGGGGCGGCGCACGGCGCCGGCCAGCAGCAGGGCGTCCACATAGCTGACGTGGTTGCAGGCGATGATGGCCGGGCCCTCGGCGGGTACCCGCTCCAGCCCTTCGTGATTTACCCGGTACATGGTATGAGACAGCAGCCACACCAGCAGACGCATGGCGAATTCCGGTACCCGGTTGAAGACGAAGACGGCCACCGCGGCGTTCATCAGTGCGATCACCATAAAGAACTGCGGGATGCTGAAGTCGAGCAGACTCAGGAATACGATGCCGAGTAGGGCGGAAATCACCATAAACATTGAGTTCATGATGTTGGTGACGGCGATCACCCGCGCGCGCAGGGCCTTTTGGGTGCGCTCCTGGATCATCGCGTAGAGGGGCACGATATAGAGGCCGCCGAATATGCCGATCAGCGCCAGGTGCAGGAGGAATGCCTTGGCCCCCGGGCTGGCCCAGAAGGCGGCCAGGGAGACCTCGGTCAGCGGCGCCAGGTTGCCGCCGATCACCGACAGGGCAATGCCGCCGTAGGTCAGGCCGGCGGCCCCCAGTGGCACCAGGCCCAGTTCGATGCGGCCGCCGGACAGCCGCTCGCACAGCAGCGAGCCGATGGCCACACCGATGGTAAAACTGCACAGCAGCAAGGCTACCAGCGGTTCATCCCCGCCCAGCACGTTCTTGCCGAAACTCGGTATCTGGGTCAGGTAGGCGGCGCCCAGCAGCCAGAACCAGGAGATGCCGACGATGGCGTAGAAGATCGACGGTGTCTTGACCACCTCCCGCAGCATGCGCGTTGTCTGGCTGATCGGATTCAGGTCGATTTTCAGTTCAGGCACCGGCGCCGCGGCGCCGGGAATTGCGCGGCAGACCAGGTAGCCCGTCAATGCAATACCAATAATGAGCCCGCCGATCCATTGACTGTTGCCGTCGGCATCACTGGCGCCGGAGAGAATAGTGCCCACGATGGTGCCGCCGAGAATGGCCACGAAGGTGGCCATTTCCACCAGGGCGTTGCCGCCCACCAGTTCTGTTTTGCGCAGGTGCTGGGGCAGAATTGCGTACTTGATCGGGCCGAAAAAGGCGGACTGCACACCGAGCAGGAAGAGCACCACCAGGCACAGGGAGTTGCTACCGCTGATCAGCGCCACAACGCCCACCATGCTGATGCCGATTTCCGCCAGCTTGATGCGCCGGATCAGCAGACTCTTGTCGTATTTGTCCGCCAACTGGCCCGCGGTGGCGGAAAACAGGAAGAAGGGCAGGATAAACAGCCCCGCGGCCAGGTTGTTCAGTGCATTGGCCTGATCCGCGGCGAGACGGAAGGCGATCATCACCATCAGCGCGCTTTTGAACACATTGTCGTTGAAGGCGCCGAGAAACTGGGTCAGGAAGAACGGCAGAAAGCGGCGGCTGCCCAGGAGCTGGAACTGGTTCTTGTGGGCCATGGACAAGTCCCTTGTAGAGATTTCCCCCTATGTTACGCAAATTCGCGCGGGAGCGAATCCTCCGCAGTAGGCTGGGCGGCGATCGGACGAAATGTAAAGCAAGTTTGACATATGTGGTTGAGAGGCTTACGCTTGGTAAAGCATGCTTTACACAACCCTTTGGGCCCTGATTATTGCGACAAGAGGAGCACTTGATGGATACCAGACAAAAGGCACCGGAATCGCGTCGTGCCACTATAGCGCGAAGCACCCGCCACTTGGCGCTGTGGACCGGCGCCTGGTTGCTGGCCACTGCCCTGATGACATTTGGCAGCCTTTTCCTGTGGCCGGACAACACGGTACTTAACGGGTTGGCCATTGTGATGAACCTGGCGACGGGCTGGGGCATGATCCTGGCGACGGTTCGTTACCTCAAGGCCCAGGATGAAATGGAGCGAAAGGTCTTTCTCGATGCGGCGGCCGTGACCCTCGGAGTTGCGGTGGTTGCCGGCATTGCTTTCCAGTTTTACGGCAGTTTGCCGTTCGCCGCTATGAAGCTGGAGATTCCACACTTGATCCTGCTCATGGGGATAACATTCCTGGTCACCACGGTTGCAGGTTGGCGGAGACTCCGGTGAAAAATCATTTGAAAGCGTTGCGGGCGGAGCGGGCCTGGACCCAGGCGCAGCTGGCGGATCTGCTGGAGGTGTCACGCCAGACGGTCAATGCTATTGAAAAGGGCAAATACGACCCGAGCCTGCCATTGACATTCAGGATTGCGCGGGTATTTGGCCTGCCTATCGAGCAGATATTTATTGAAGAGTAGGGCGCGCGAAGCAAAGTGCCAGCTTCACCGGAAAAACGATTAGTTGCAGGAAGAGAGGGTGTCTCACCGCCGCGTGGCAGGTGTGGTCGGCGCAAAAAAGCCCCGCAGTGCGGGGCTTTCCTTTGCAGGCGGTAGTTACCAGATAACTACGCGCTCTTCCTCCGGCAGGTACATGCCGTCGCCTTCCTTCACGTCGAAGGCGGTGTAAAAGGCGGAGATATTCGGCAACACCCCGAGCACCCGGTACTTGGTGGGCGAGTGGGGGTCTGTCTTCAGTTGCGCGCTCAGCGCCTCGTCGCGAATCGCGCTGCGCCACACCTGGGCCCAGCCCAAAAACAGGCGCTGGCCGCCGGTGAAGCCGTCGATAACCGGGGCCTCTTTGCCATTCAGGGACATCCTGTAGGCCTTGTAGGCGATGCCCAGGCCGGAGAGGTCGCCGATATTTTCCCCCAGGGTCAGGTTGCCGTTGATGTGTTCCCCCGGGAGCGGTTCGAAGGCGTCGTACTGGGCCACCAGTTTGCCGGTGAGCTGCTCGAAGTTCTCGCGGTCGGAGTCGGTCCACCAGTTGTTCAGGTAGCCTTTGCCATCGAACTTGCTGCCCTTGTCGTCGAAGCCATGGCCGATCTCGTGGCCGATCACCCCGCCGATAGCACCGTAGTTGACCGCGTCGTCCGCTTCCAGATTGAAGAAGGGCGGCTGCAGTATGGCCGCGGGGAAGACGATTTCGTTCATGGGCGGGTTGTAGTAGGCGTTCACCGTCTGCGGGAACATATGCCACTCGCCCCGATCCAGGGGTTTGCCCAGCTTGGCGCGCTCGTAGTTGGTGGAAAAGGTGCGTGCGGCGAGCAGGTTGCCGACCAGGTCGTCGGCGCTGACTTTCAGCGCGCTGTAGTCGCGCCACTCGTCCGGGTAGCCGATCTTGGTGGTGAAATTATCCAGCTTGGTGAGCGCTTCCTTTTTGGTCTCTTCGCCCATCCAGGAAAGCGATTGAATGGATTCGCGGTAGGCGGCCTTGAGGTTGTTCACCAGTTCCACCATGCGCGCCTTGGCTTCCGGCGGGAAGTGCTTCTGTACGTAGCGTTTGCCCACCAGTTCGCCGGCGGAGCCGTTCACGAATTCCACCGCGCGCTTCCAGCGCGGTTCCATGTCCTCCACGCCGCGCAACGCGGTGCCGTAGAAGTCGAAGCGCACCTGGGCCAGCTCCCCGTGCATATAGGGCGCCATGGTGGTGAGCAGTTTGATTTTCAGGTAGCGGCGCCAGGTGGGAAGGCTGGTATCGGCGATAATTTTATTGGCCGCTTCCAGGTAGTCCGGCTGGCCGACGATCACTGCCTGCGCTTCCTTCAGTTGGGCCTCCGGAAGGTACCGGTCCCAGTTGATGGTCGGCAGCATCTGCGCCAGCTCTTCCGGGGTTCTCTTGTTGTAGGTTTTGTCCGGATCGCGGTTGTCCACGCGGGTCCACTGGCGTTCGGCGAGGCTTTTTTCCAGCTGGTAGATCTCTTCGGTTCCCGCCTGAGGATCTTCCAGCCCGGCCAGTTGCTGCACCTCGGTGAGGTACTTCTTGTAGGCCTGCTGCAGCTTTTTGCCTTTTTCCGAGTCGTCGAAATAGTAGTCGCGGTCCGGCAGACCCAGACCCGCCTGCCAGAAGTAGGCGATATAGGACTCCACGTCCTTGGCGTCCTGGTTGATAAAGACACCGAAGGGAGCGTCGTAGCCCACGGAATCCGCGTAGGCGAAGTAGCCGGAGAGATCGTCGCGGGATTTGATGCCGTCGATTTTCTTCAGCTCGCCCTCGATGGCCGCAAGACCCCGGGCCTCTACCTGCTTCTCGTCCATAAAGCTGTTGTAGAGGGCACCGATTTTCTGCGCATCGGCATCTTCCGCTTTCTCGCCGGCTTCGGCGATCAGGGCCTTGACCCTTTCGGTGCTGGTATCGCGCAGTTGGTCGAAGGAGCCCCAGCGGGATTTGTCTGCGGGAATTTCGGTGCTGTCGATCCAGCCGCCGTTTACGTAGGCGAAGAAGTCGTCCTGCGGGCGCACCGAGGTATTCATGGCCTCCAGATCCACACCGGAGCCGAGTGCGGCCGGCTGGACGGCGGCGCTGCCGGTGGCGTCTGCGGACTTTTCGCCCGCTTGCGGCGCCTCGGATTTGGAGCAGCCAGCCATTAGGCCGGCGATGGCGAGAGATAGAAGGAATTTGTTCATATCGGGCCTTTGCGTTGGCTAATTATTCAACGCAATAGTATGCCCGATATGGAGGACAGCAGACAGAAGCCTGGGGACAGAATGAGATATTGAGGGGACAGAATCGTCTGTCCCCTGTTTTCTAGTGACGGGCCACATCCTGTGGCCCGGCCTTCGGCCAGCGGAGCTGCCCGGCAAACTAGTCAGGCAGGCGGAAGGTGATCGGCACTGTGAAGCGGTACTCGCTCTGGGTCAGCTGCGCCGGCGCCTTCGGGTAGGGACTGGAGCGCTCGATGGCCTCGCGGGCCGCGCGGTTGAGGCTGGAGTAGCGGGCTTCCTGTACCGTCTGGATATCCTTTACCCGTCCCCCGGCGTCGATGACCACGTTCAGTCGTACGCTGCCTTCCTGCCCGCGCTCCTGGGCGCGCTTGGGATAGCTGGTGTTCTTGAAGGTATGGCGCAGCAGCATGGAATGGTAGAGCTGGCGGGCGAGGATAATGTCGGCGGTGAGCGGAGCTTCCTCTTCCTCCTCTTCCAGTTCCTCTTCTTCCGGAGCCGGGGGACGGCTCTTGGCTGTCGCCTGTGGTTTGGAGGGCTGGGGGGCGGCTTTGGCCGCTGCCGTTGCCGCTGCCTGCGCCCCTCCGCCTGCGGAGGCGACGGTGGGCGGAGGAATATCGGGGATCGGCGCCGGTTTCTCCGCTGCAGGTTTGGCCGCCGCGGGTTTGGCTGCGGCCACTTGCTGTTCCGCTGTTGCCGCCTTTTCCGCTTTGGCCTCCCGCGCTTCCAACTGGCTGGTCAGCTGTGCGATCCGCTCCTGACTGGGCTCGAGCAGTTCGTAGCGACCCAGCAGCGATGAGGGGACCTGCCCCTCGGCCAGCAGGCCTTCGCGAAAATCAGAGGAGGGGGGCACCGGCCCGATCCAGGCGCGCAGCAAGGTGTTGAAGAAGCCGCGGTCCTCGATTTTGCCGAGGGGCAGGCCGTTCAGGGCTACGCTGGTGGTGCCGCTGTTCGCGGCAAAGGCCACACTGAGCTGATCCCCCTTCTTCAGCCGGCCCGAGAAGAGGTTGGCGAAGGTCACCATGTTCTCCGCCTGGCCGCTCAGGACATCCCCCCGGTTGTTGATCGCGATACCCTCCATCCACTGGTTGCGGAGGCTGCGCGCAGACAGGCTGTCGGCCAGGATACGCACTTCCAGGCGGCGGGAGGTGTTGTTGTCCAGCAATGTGCCGGCGCTGGTGGCGAGGGTGTCAGAGTAAACCGCGGCGATAAAACGGTCTTTGTTGAATTGTTGCTCCAGAGCGAGCCCGTTCAGCAGAGGTGCGGCTTTGGCGGATAGTGCCGTGGCAAACACCAACAGGACGGTGACGAGTGTTGTCGGTTTCATTGTTTTTCGGCGTCTGTTTTTCCGGATGGGAAGTTTCCGGCGGATAAGAGTTTTGGCGCCCCCTCCCCCGAGGCGCGCCGGCCAGATTAAAAAATAGGCTACACAGTGACACTGTTTGACAGAATTAATCTGGACTCAGCCTAACTCTACTGCAACTGCAATGGAGTTCAAGCCCGAAATGGGTAGAATGTCCCGTTTTCTCAAATTTGGCGATTTGCGGGGGGGACAGCGGTCACCCCGCCGATAGAATGCGCTGGGTCTGTTGCTGCAATATAATTTTTTTCAATCGATATGTAATCCGTGACGAATGGAAAGTAAGCCACTTAGTGATTATCCGCGGGATGCGGTGGACCGCCTGCTCAATGTCATTCACCTGTTTCGCGATATCCGCGCCACCAGCGAGTGGCAGTACGACGTATTGTTCAAGCGTTCTCAGCTTGTGAGTCTGCAGTCGGGTGAACACTTATTGAACGCCGGGGATGTGGACCAGTGGGTGTACTTCCTGTTGCGCGGTGAACTGCAGGTACATGTCGAGAGTGCTGCGACGGGGAAAATCGACGCGGGGGAACGTCCGCTGGCGGTGATCCGTCCCGGCGAGGTATTCGGTGATCTGTCCATGCTGCTGGCGGAGCCGCGCAGTGCCACCGTCGTGGCGGCGCCGGCCAGTCGCGATACCCAGGTTCTGGCAGTGGACTGTACCCTGTTCGGTGACCTGGAGGATTTCTCCCTGCTGCAGCTGCCCACCAAACTGGTGTTTTACCGCAATATGGTGCACTCCCTGCGCTGGAAGCTGGAAGTCTATCGCTCCAAATACCCCTCCCACCAACTGGCCGACAGCCACCGCAAACTGAAGTTGTATACCGGGCCAAAAAACTGCCGCGAGGAACTGCTGGCGCTCGCGGACCAGGCCCGCGCCCTGGCGCGAATCCTGCTGGACTGGAATGCGGAGTTCGGCAGCGGCGAACTGGTGGACGAGAGTTCCGATATGTCCGACTTCCTCGAATCGATGCTTTCCTGATGGTCGGGACTCGGACTTAGGAGCGGACACAAGATTTGCCTCCCTACAACGTTCTTTCGTCGTTCCGGCGCAGGCCGGAACCCAGGAGCCGCTGGGCTGGATACCGGCCTGCGCCGGTATGACGAGTCGATAACCCTTGTGAATTTCACATTCCGCTAGAAATGTTCGCTGCGCAGGTCGCACCCGCCGCCTACAATTTGCCTTCTGCCGGAATACGGAGGTTTTGGCGGAAGCTGGATTTTCCCCTCCGCAAGGTTCTCGAGATGAATGTTTTTGCAACCTTCTGGCGGCAGCGCAATTACCGTGTGGCTGCGATCATCGCCCTGTTGGCCCTGCTGTGGCTGTTGAGCGGCCTGGTATTTTCCGATGGACAATCGCCGGCGTCGGAGAACGGCGACAGCCGGGTAACCGCTGCCGGCGAATTGCTGCGGGTACAGGCGAAAAGGCTGCGAGCCCGGCCCTACACCACTCGCGTACAGGTCAACAGCCGCACGGAACCGAACCGCAGCGTGCGCCTGCGCGCGGAACTGGACGGTGCCATCGTCGCGCTGCCGGTGGAGGAGGGCCGTGCGGTCAGGCAGGGCGAGGTGATCTGCGAGATCGAAGCGGAGGACCGGCCGGAAAACCTGGTCCGGGCCAAAGCCGCGCTGCATAAGGCGGAGCTGGATTACCAGGGCGCTCAGCGGCTGAAGAAAAAGGGGCTGCAGTCGAACACCGACCTGGCCGGGCGGGAAGTGGCACTGGCCGACGCGCGGGCGGAATTCAAGCGGGTCCAAGTGGCGGTGGACAACCTGAAAATCCGCGCGCCCTTCGATGGCGTGGTCAACAGCCGCGCGGTGGAACTGGGGGATTTCATTCGCCGCGGCGAGGAGTGCGCCACCCTGCTGGACCTGGACCCGATACTGGTGGTGGGCGAGGTGTCCGAAGCGCAGGTGGGCGGCCTCACTATCGGCGGCCCTGCCAGTGCGCAGCTGCAGGGTGGGCAGACAGTGCGAGGGCGCCTGCGCTATATCAGCCGGCAAGCGGACGAACTGACCCGCGCCTTTCGGGTGGAAGTGGCGGTGGAGAATTCCTCGGCCGCATTGCGCGCGGGACTCAGCGGGCGCCTGGCGCTGCCCACCGGTGAGATATTGGCGCACCGGATCAATGCCTCACTGTTGACTCTCGACGACCGCGGCGACCTGGGCGTGCGTATCCTCGATGCCGGCAACCGGGTGGGTTTCGCCAACGTCGAGCTGTTTGGGGACGCGGACGAAGGTGTCTGGGTTGGAGGCCTGCCGCCCCGGGTCACGCTGATCACGGTCGGCCAGGAATATGTCTCCGTCGGCGAGGTTGTCAGTGTGGCATTTGAGCCCGGAGAGGGCGACCTGCCCGCGCCCGGCGAAGCCGCAGTGGAGGTGCTGCCCGCGGCGAGTGAAGTGGTGTCACCGGACGGGGGTGACGCGCAATGAAATTGCTGGACAGCGCCATAGATCGCAGCCGCAGCTCCATCAGCCTGATGCTGTTGATTGTGCTCGTCGGCCTGGCGGCGCGGGTGGGCATGACCGTGGAATCCAGCCCGGAGGTGAATCCACCGGTGGTGATCGTGCAGGTGACCCACGAGGGGATTTCCCCGGAGGACGGCGTGCGCCTGCTGGTGCGCCCACTGGAACAGGAGATGCGCGCTCTCGAAGGCGTGGAGGAAATAATTTCCACCGCGCGGGAATCCATGGCGTATCTGGTGATTGAATTCGATGCCGCCATGGACGTGGACGACGCGGTGGACGAAGTTCGCAACGCCGTGGACCGGGCCAAGGCGGAACTGCCGCGGGACGCGGAGGAGCCGGTTGTCGAGGAAGCCTCGGCACAGCCGTTCCCGGCAATCGTGGTTACCCTGGCCGGTGAACGGGTGGGCGAGCGGGTGTTGCTGCAGAGCGCGCAGCACCTGCAACGCAAGATCGAAAACCTGAGTTCGGTACTGAGTGCCGACCTCCGCGGCAACCGCGAGGAGGTGGTGGAAGCCACTATCGATCCGGTGCGACTGGAGCATTATGGAGTGACCAGCGGCGAGTTGATCAACGCGGTGCTGAACAACAACCTGCTGATTCCCGCCGGCGAACTGGAGACCGACCGGGGCCGCTTTTCCGTCAAGGTGCCGGGGCTGATCGAATCGGCGCAGGATGTATACGAAATTCCCCTGAAGAATTCCGCCCGCGGTGTGGTGACCCTGGGCGATGTCACCGAAATTCGCCGCACCTTCAAGGACGCTTCCAGTTACACCAGCGTCAACGGCCGCCAGGGGCTGGCGATCAACGTGGAAAAACGCAGCGGCGCCAGCTCGGTGGAAGTGGCGGACGCGGTGCGCGCCCTGGTGCGGGAGGAACTGCAGTACCTGCCGCGGGGTGTCGAGGTGGATTTCGTCTTCGACCAATCCCAGTTCGCGCGGGATATGGTCAGCGAGATGCAGGGCAATATTCTCACCGCGATGCTGCTGGTAATGGTCATCGTGGTGGCGGCGCTGGGTTTTCGCTCCGGTATGCTGGTGGGCCTGGGCATTCCCTTCTCGCTGCTGTTCGGCTCCATTGTCACCTGGTATCTGGGCTACTCGTTCAATTTTATGGTGATGTTCGGCATGCTGCTGGCGCTGGGCATGCTGATCGACGGCTCGATTGTGATCACAGAATTCGCCGACCGAAAAATGGCCGAGGGGCTGTCCGCGCGCGACGCCTATGTAGCTTCGGCGCGGCGCATGTTCTGGCCGGTGGTGGCCTCCACCGGCACCACCCTGGCGGCCTTTCTGCCGATCATGTTCTGGCCCGGTGTCGTGGGTGAGTTTATGCGCTACCTGCCGGTGACGGTGTTTGCGGTGCTCTCCGGCTCGCTGCTCTACGCGCTGTTTTTTGCCCCGGTGTTGGGGGCCATGTTCGGCAGGAGCGCGCTGGACCCGTCGGCCCGGCAATACCTTCGGGAACTGGAAGAGGGACGGCCCGCGGCGCTCGGCGGTGTTACCGGCGCCTATGCGCGCGCTTTGGAGTGGGTGGTGCATCGCCCGCTCGCGGCTTTTGCCACCACGCTGCTGATGCTGGTCTGTATCTTTTTTGCCTTCGGCCGCTTCGGCGCCGGGGTGGAGTTTTTTACCGAGACCGAAGAACAGTACGGCAACGTGGAAGTCCGCGCGCAGGGCAATTTATCGGTGGAGGAAAAGAAAACCCTGGTCGCGCAGGTGGAGCGCGCGGTGCTGGAAGTACCGGAAGTGCGGGTGGCCTACACCGCGATCGGTTCCGGCGGTCTGTCCGGCAATACCGAGCGGGCGCCGGACCAGATCGCCAACATGCTGGTGGAGCTGCTGCCGGCGCAGGAGCGCGAGCGCCGCAGCCGGGAGATTTTTGCCGACCTGCGCGCGCGAACCGCACATTTCCCCGGAATTAAAGTGACTGCCAAACTATTCGAGGGCGGTCCACCGGTGGGCAAGGATATTGTGCTGGAACTGCGTTCGCGAAATTACCACAAGCTCCTGGCGGAAACCTGGCGCCTGCACCGGGCGCTGGAGAATGACTTCGGCGGTTTGCGGGATATCGTCAATACCGCGCCGCTGCCGGGTATCCAGTGGGAGGTGCAGGTGGACCGGGCCAAGGCTGCGCTCTACGGTGCCGATCTCACACAGGTGGGTCGTGCGGTGCAACTGGTTACCAACGGCGTGTTGATGGCCGAGTACCGCCCGGACGATACCGATGAGGAGGTGGATATCCGCATCCGCTATCCCGAGAGCGCCCGCGGTATCGCCGCGCTGGAACAGCTCAAAGTGAATACCCCCCGCGGCGCGGTGCCGGTCAGCAGTTTCGTGCGTACCGAAGCCAGGCCCGAGGTGGATAAAATCGAACGCATCGACGGCACCACCCGCATGCAGGTCAAAGCCGATGTGCGGGAGGGGGTACTGGCGGACGACAAGGTCCGGGAGATCCGCGCCTGGCTGGAAGAGCACCCGGTGGACGGCGGGGTGGATTTGCTGTTCCGCGGTGCCGATGAGGAACAGAACGAGTCGCTCAGCTTTCTCGCGGTGGCTTTCCTGCTTTCGCTGTTCCTGATGTTTATCCTGTTGGTGACCCAGTTCAACAGTTTCTACCAGTCGCTGCTGATTCTGTCCTCGGTGGTGATGTCCACCCTCGGTGTGATGCTGGGGCTCACTCTCACCCAGAGCACCTTTAGCGTGATCATGACCGGAGTGGGTATAGTGGCGCTGGCCGGTATCGTGGTGAACAACAATATCGTGCTGATCGACACCTATAACCATGTGCGCGGAGCCGAGCCGGAACTGCCGCCCGCCGGGGCGGCGGTCAAGGCCGCGGCACAGCGGCTGCGCCCGGTGTTCCTCACCACCGCCACCACCATTCTCGGCCTGCTGCCGTTGGCGCTGGGGGTGAGCGTGGATATGGTGGGGCGCAATATCGTAGTGGGCGGTGTGATCGCCTCATTCTGGGTGAAGCTGGCCAGCGCCATCGTCTACGGCCTCACCTTTTCCACCCTGCTTACATTGATCGTAACTCCGGTTATGCTGGTACTGCCCGGGCGCCTGCGGGAACTGCTGCGCAGCGTTTTGCCACCGCGGCGTCCCCCTGGGACAAGGGAGGCGAGGGCTAAACGATCTGTAGAGGCGAAACCGGGCGGATAAGCGCCGCCCCGAAACAGGGGAGCCGGTATAGATGGCGAGCGAATGGCCAACTGCGATCACCGAACAGGCGGAACGGCTGTGCGAACGGCTGCGGTCTGAAATCGACGACTTTATTTCCGACCACCAGTTGCCGGCGTCGTTCCGCCACCAGGTGGAGCACTACTATGTGCCGCTGGCGCTGTGGCTGGCGGAGCGCAAGGAGAGTAATAAAACCCTCGTCGTGGGTATCTGCGGCGGCCAGGGTTCCGGCAAATCCACTCTCACGGACTTCCTGCAACTGGTCTGGGAACATCTGGGGTTTCGCAGCGCGGGTTTTTCCCTGGACGACATTTATCTCACCAGGATCGAGCGCCGGCAGCTCGCGCAACAGGTGCATCCACTGCTGGAGACCCGCGGTGTGCCGGGTACCCACGATGTATCCCTGGGGCTGGAGACGATCTCACGCCTGTGCAACAGCGATGGCGACACCGAGATCGCGATTCCCCATTTCGACAAATCCACCGACGAGCGCACGCCCGAGGGCCTGTGGCCGCGTCATAGAGGGCCGGTGGATATTCTCCTGTTCGAAGGCTGGTGTGTGGGCGCCAGGCCCTGGGAAAACGGCTCTGAACCGATCAATGCGCTGGAGCGGGAGGAGGACAGCCGGGGCGTCTGGCGCAATTACGTGAATGCGCAGTTGGAGGGCCCCTACCGACAGTTGTTCGCGCCGCTGGATACCCTGGTGATGTTGAAGGTGCCGGATATGGCGTGCGTGCTGGAATGGCGCCGGCTGCAGGAGAGAAAACTGCGGGCGCGCCGCGGCAGCGGCATGAGCGACGACGAAATAGCGCGTTTCGTCCAGCACTACGAGCGAATCACCCGCAACCTGCTGGCCGAGATGCCGTCCAGGGCGGACTGCGTGCTGGAGCTGGGGCGGGATCATCAGATAAGGCGGGCGCGGTTGAATTAACCCGGGAGCGCCGAGCCCCAGCTCGGCACTCGGGCCGAAGGCCCGCTGTTCTCGGGGCTCGGGATGTAGGGGCATAAGGTTCGCCCCTACGGCGCATTGTCGTCGTTCCGGCGCAGGAACGTCATGCCGGACCCGCCAGGTGCCACAGGACTGGATAGCGGCATGCGCCGGTATGACCAGAGCTTGATTTATCTACAATCCACCGACCACAAAAAACCCGGCGGAAGCCGGGTTTTTTGTGGTCTTGTGCTCGCCTTCCATAACGGGCAACTACAGGGGCCGTCCTTACGCCTTCTTCGGCGGACGACCGCGGCCTCTCTTTACAGCAGTGGCCTTCCTCGGGCGGCCCGGGCCTTTTGACACAGTGGTGGCCTCCTTCGGGGGGCGGCCTGGACGCTTCTTCGCCGTGGTGGCCTTCTTCGGGGGGCGGCCTGGACGTTTCCCCTCAGTAGCGGCCTTCCTGGGGCGGCCCGGAGCTTTGGATTTCTTCGCTGCAGCCTTGGCCTTGGCGGCTGCCTTTTTGGCTTTGATTGCGGCCTTCTTCTTGTCGGCGGCGGCTTTCTTGCGCTCTGCAATGGCTTTCTTCTTGGCGGCAGCAGCGGCTTTCTTCTTGTCTGCTGCAGCCTTCTTCTTGGCCTTTGCCGCCTCTTTCTTGGCCTTGGCAGCGGCTTTCTTCTTCTCCGCAGCGGACAGCTTCCTGGTGATAGCCGCCTTTTCCTTGGCTACGGCTTTAGCCACCTTGGTGGCCAGCTTGTTTTCCGATTCGATGGTGGCCAGCTGGTTCTTGGCCTCGGTTGCAGCGGCCTTGGCTTCGGCAGCCACTTTCTTGGCCGCGGCGGCGGCGGCGGTGGCGGCTTTCAGCTGCTTCTGCTGTGCCGGGGTTTTCTTCTTCGCCCGTACGGCTTTTACCTTCTCCTGTGCGGTTTTGGCTTTGGCGGAGGCTTTGGCGGCATCCTTGGCTAATTTATCGGCAGCTTTGGCCACATCCTTTTGCTGTTTTGTGCGCGCCTCCTCCAGTTTGGATTTCAGAGCGCTGAGCTCCGCCTCCAGTTTGGCGACAGGACTGATTGTCGAAGTTTTTTTACGTGGAGCCATAAAAATTTCCCTGTATTTAAGAGTTGTTATGGATGACTGAAAATCATCGTGCTAATTGCAGCTTATTTATATACTGGAATGCAAGTGTTTTAAGGGATTTTTACCCCGCAATGAATAAATTTAATAGTTTTTTTACCATTCTCGCTTTTATCTGGCTCTACAGCTGCGGTTTTTGGGCTCTGTTCCGGTGGATTTCCACCGGCGACATCGCCTGGCTGGGGTTAGCAATAAACGCCCTGGCACTCCCGGTGTGGATGATCCTGCGCTGGTGGCGGCCGGCCGGATATCGCGGTTCACTGCGTGAAGATCCGGCATTTGCGGCGGTTCTGCTCGGGCTGGCGGTTGCGCTCGTCACCGACACCGGCAAGGGAGAGCCCACATACCTGGCGATTTACAACCTGTTCATCCTGTTGGCCTACCTTTTTCACATCTCCGCATTGCGCCAGCCGGAAATGCCGAAGGTCAATGGGCGGTTTCCCCCGCTATGCACCGTGGAGGGGCAGCGATGGGACCCGGCAGCCGGGGGAGATGAGGGAAATATCGAGGGGCTGGTGCTGGTATTTCTGCGCGGCACCTTTTGCGCGGACAGTCGTGCCCTGTTGTCGCAGTTGCCGGAACTGGGCGAGCTGTTGAATCGCTACAACGCCCGGCTGGTTTTGTTCAGCACAGAGGATAAAGCAAGGTGGACGCAATTGTGGCGCGGCGGGCAGCTACCGGAAATTGTTCAGCTGGCGGAGAAGGAGGCCAACCGGCTCTTTGTCGCCGCCGGCGGACAGCCGCTGTGGCTGCGCCTGCTCAGGCCTCCCACAGCCACTGCGGGGGCCTGTCGCCCCGGTTTATGGCTGCTGGACAGTGAGGGTTTCGTGCTTTGGCGACATCTGCCGGGTAACTATCGCACCCCGGGAGATGTGGATTTGTTGAAAGGGCAGTTGTCCCGCTGGAGTGAGCGGCTGGCGATATGTGATAGGACTTCACTTGTGTAGGGTGCGCCGTGGCAGACAACGGCTCCATGCGTTTGCACCGGGCACATCCATGTGCCCGACCCTACGGGCAGCATCGCTGTGCCAAATTGCTCCCGGCAATTTGGTCTGCAAGACCGCTGGGCGGCACACCGCTGGGCGGCACACCGCTGGGCGGCACACCGCCATCCATGGCGGCCTCGCATCTTTGGCTAGGCGCACCCTATACTCACCACTCGTCAGAGAGGCCCGTAGGGCAGATAGCGATTGTCCGAGTGCTGTTTGATCCACAGCAACCGGTCCCTGTCCAGGGATGCCCCGCGGTGGCGCAGGGACTTGGCCAGCGGGATCACCGGTGACTCGGCGCCGGCGTCCCAGCCGGGGAGCTGCGCCTCGGCCAGAGTGAAAAAACGGATCAATTGCCAGAGCTGCTCTTCGTCCCAGGCTTCGCTCTCCTCCCGCCAGCGCTGCGCCGGCAGGCGCATCAGGTACGAGGCCTGCCGATCCTCCGGGGACAGGCTTTCAGGCAGCGGGGCGGCGGACTGTACGGCGGAGATATACCGCTGTAACAATTCCCGGTTAATCTTTTCCCCCTCGCCGCCCTGTTGTGGTGCTTTCTCTGGTTCCCAGGCGCCGACACTCATTGCACAACTCCTCCGATGGAAAATGCCGCGCATTATAACGATCCGGGCGCCGCTCTGCCGAGGGCGGGCGGCGAATACTTGCAGTTGTGTGGCGAAACTGGGTAAATTGCAGCCCGGTTCCGACAAAGGGAGCTGCCACGAAAAATAATGACCGCGGGCGCAGCAGCAGGAAGCGCAACCCGCTGTACAATCCGGACTGGCTGTTTATGCGCTTCGTACCTCTGCTCTTATTACTCTCCCTGCTGAGCGCCTGTGGCGATTCCCGTTCCTGGCTGGAGCAGCACCCCGACTCCCTGGTGAAAGACGGCCAGTTGATCTGCATCATCGGCGACCCCGGCACCGGTGATGAAAACCAGCGGGCGGTGGCCCGGGCGCTGCAGGCCATGGACTGTGACCAGATCCGGGTGGTCGGGGATGTCATCTACCCTTCCGGTATCACCAGCCCCCAGGATCCGATGCTGCAGTCCAACTTTATGCAACCCTACGCCGAGTTGCTCGGCAAGGGCATCCCCTTTTACCTGGTGATGGGCAATCACGACCACAAGCAGAACGCCGGTGCCTGGCTGCAGGTGGCCGCGGAGAACCCCGATATCGTGTTTCCCAATTGGCATTACGCCGAGCGCTGGGGCGATATCTGTATCTTCAGCCTGGAAACCACCTGGTACAACAAGCTCTACTTTATTCACAAGCGCTTTGCCGAGACCATGTGGCTGCGCCGGGCGATGGAGGCGCAGAAAGACCGCTGCGGGTTTTCGTTGGTGCTGGGGCACCACCCGTTGATGAGTTCCGGTCGCCACGGGGACGCCGGCTACGGTGAAGCCCTGTTTCTGCGCGACGAGGTATTCGGCAAGGTGGATCTGTATATCGCCGGCCACGACCACTACCTGTCCGACGAAGGCGACTATAAAGGAACACGCCAGTTGGTCAGCGGCGCCGCCGGCAAGTTGTCCCACCTGAAGGGCGACGAACAGGAAGACGAGGACTACCACATCTACGGGGCGGAGGGTGCCGTATTCGCGGCCTGGGAGCAGGGTTTCGTTACTCTGCGCTTCCTGCGGGACAAAGATAGCGGTAATGTGATGGGCGATTACCGTTTCTACGCGGTCACTCCGGATGGTGAAGGCGGCTATAAAGAGCTGCGCCAGGTATGGGAAGGCCAGGTGCGCGGTCGCGGCCTGCGGCTGGGAGACGGGTGAGATTTCCGGCGGGTGGCCGCCGAATTCAAGATATAAGGTAACTACTCACTCACAGGAAACCTGCATTGGGTTAAGGGAATCACCCTGTAGGAGCGGGCCATGCCCGCGATTGGCCTCTGTTCGCGGGCATGTCGGATGGCCGCCCCGCCGTTCCTACAGGGGTGAGCAGTTACGATGTAAGAAAGAACCGAGGAAACCATGGAGTTTATCGCGCAACCCTTGCCGGCCACCAAGCGGGTGGCCCTGGTGGCCCACGACAATCGCAAGAGCGCCCTGGTCCAGTGGTGCCACCGCCACCGCGGCCTGCTCGAACGGCACCGCCTGCTGGCGACGGGAACCACCGGGTCACAGCTGGAAGCGGCCACGGGGCTGGAGGTGGAAAAGCTGTTCAGCGGCCCCATGGGGGGGGACCAACAGCTGGGGGCGAGGATCGCCCAGGGGGAGATCGACCTGCTGATCTTCTTCTGGGACCCCTTCGAGCCCATGCCCCACGACCCGGACGTCAAGGCCCTGCTGCGTATCGCCGCGGTGTGGAACATCCCGGTGGCCTGCAATTCCAGCAGCGCGGATATGATGGTGCAGTCGGCGCTGATGGACGCCGGTTTCGAGCGGGAGGTGCCGGACTACCAGGGTTACCTGGCCGAACGGGCCGGAAAATAGCTGGTCAAATATTGATCTGACCGGTTGGGGTTGAGCTGTAACTTATTGATTTAAAATGGATTTTGTCCCGGATTGCAGGTTTCACTTGCAATGCCGGCAATTTCCCGGCAATCTTGCCCACCTGATTAGACCGGTCAACCCGGCGCCATTTGCATTTAGCTAATTGTACGGTGTTTTATGAGTAGACGACGCGGTAAGGCTGCAGAAGAGGAAAAAGCCGATATCGACCTGACGCCCATGTTGGACGTCGTATTTATCATGCTGATCTTCTTTATCGTGACAGCGTCCTTTGTTAAAGAGAAGGCGCTGGATGTGAACGTACCCGATCCGGATCAGACCGAATCTGAGCCGCCCAAGGACAAGCAGAATATCCTGCTGACGGTGGAGGCCAACAACGAGATATGGCTGGGTTCCAGCCGCATCGACAGCCGCGCGGTCCGCGCCCGTATCGCCCAGCTGTTTGCGGAGAATCCCGAGGCCATGGTGATCGTGCGCGCGCACAACAAGTCCAGTGCGAACACCTATGTGCAGATTGCCGACGCGGCCAAGGAAGTGAACGCGGGAATCCAGGTATCCCTGGTACCCTACGAGGGCTAAGCCTCCGGTGGACGCACAAAAGCCAGCTTCGCGCTGGCTTTTTTTATACCTCCAATATCTATCTCTTATCCCTTCCCCTTGTAGCGGCTCCCTGGGAACGCCGAGCTCCAGCTCGGCACGCGGGCCGCAGGCCCGCTATCGCGCCAGCGGCGGATGGTCGTCCCGCCGCTCCTACAATGCGCAATAACGCACAATCATTGCGAGTCCCGAGTGATTCGCACGATAGCTCGGCACATCCTTGTGCCTCGGCCTTCGGCCAGCTAAAGCTGCTCAAATCCGCTCCTGGCGGATTTGTCCCTGGCGCTCACCCGCGTTGCGGGCGCCTTCGGCGTCCAAAATTGTTCCCGACAATTTTGTCCCGAGTCCCGAATTAAAGCTCCGCCCGAATCGCCCACAGATCCGGAAACACCGGCTTGAACAGCGTGCTCTGCAGGTACCCCACACCGCTGGAACCGCCGGTGCCCATCTTGCTGCCGATGGTGCGCTCCACCATTTTCACATGGCGGTAGCGCCACTGCTGCAGCGAGGCGTCGATATCCACCAGCGCTTCGCAGATCTCGCTCACCAGCGGATCATTGCGGTACACGTCGATCAGCACCTTCTGCACCGCCCGTGAGGGCTCCGTCACCCGGCTGAAATCCCGCTCCAGTTCGCTCTGGGGAATCTCGTGCCCCTCCTGGGCGAGGAAGTTCAAAAAGGCATCCCACAGAGTTGGTGCCTGCAGGCGCCTCTCCAGCCGCTGGTAGTGCTCCGAGCCCGGCTTGTAGTTTTCCAGCTTCTTCGGGTCCTTGGCGCCGAACAGGAATTCCAACTCGCGGAACTGGAACGACTGGAAGCCACTGGCGCTCGCCAGGCGGTCGCGGAAAGACATGAACTCCAGCGGGGTCAGCGTCTCCAGGATGTCCACCTGCTGGATCAGGGTGTGGTAGATGGTTTCCACCCGCTTCAGAGTGTGCAGCGCGCGGTTGCGCTCGCCGCCATTGAACAGGCGCACGAGAAAGTCCAGTTCGTGCAGCAGTTGCTTGAACCACAATTCGTAGCTCTGGTGAATCACGATAAACAGCAGCTCGTCGTGCTCGGGTCCCTCGGACAGGGGCTGTTGGCACTGCAGCAGCTCGTCTACTTTTAGGTAGGAACTGTAGGTAACGGTCATAGGGAAAGAACCTGCTCGAGAAGCGAGCGACGGCGAAATAAACCGCTCTTTAAACCGCCCGCTTCAAAACTAAAATTGCGGAAAACATATTAATATCGGTGCCATTATAAGGTTTGGAGCCATACGAATGGAAAGTACTGCGCAATCTCTGCGAATCGATGGCGCCCGCCTGTGGGCCAGCCTGATGGAAATGGCCCGTATCGGCGCCACCCCCGCCGGCGGCTGCAACCGCCAGGCACTGACCGATGAGGACAAACGGGGCCGCGACCTGTTTTTGCAGTGGTGCCGCGAGATCGGCTGCGAGATCCGCATCGACCGCATGGGCAATATCTTCGTCCGCCGCGCCGGCAGCGAGCCGGACGCGCCGCCGGTGGTCACCGGTTCGCATCTGGATACCCAGCCCACCGGGGGCAAGTTCGACGGCGTCTACGGCGTGCTCGCTGGGCTGGAAGTGTTGCGCACCCTGGAGGACCAGGGCGTGCGGACCCGCGCACCGCTGGAACTGGTGGTGTGGACCAACGAGGAGGGTGCGCGCTTCTCCCCGGCGATGATCGGCTCCGGCGTCTGGGCCGGGGAGTTCAGCCTCGAATACGGCCACGGCCGTGCGGACAAATCCGGCGCGACCATCGGCGAAGAACTGAGGCGTATCGGCTACCTGGGCGAGGAACCCGCCGAGCCCAAGCCCATAGCCGCCGCCTTCGAGGCACATATCGAGCAGGGCCCGATACTGGAAAAAAAGAACGAAGTGATCGGCGTGGTCACCGGCGTCCAGGGCATTCGCTGGTACGACGTCACCTTCCACGGCACACCCTGCCACGCCGGCCCCACACCCATGGCCGATCGCCGCGATCCGGTGCAGGCGCTGGCGCTGTTGTGCGAGCGCCTCTACAGCGAAGTGAAAGCCTACGGCGACGACGCGCGTATGACCTGCGGCGATCTGCGCGCCGAGCCCGGCAGCCGCAACACGGTGCCGGAAAAGGTCGTGCTGGCCCTGGACCTGCGCCACCCGCAGCCAGCGGGGTTGGAGCACCTTCACCGCACCCTGTACCGCATGGCGGACCAGGTCGAAGAGGCCACCGGAGTCTCGATCGATGTGCGCGAGGAGTGGCACTCTCCGCCGGTGGTCTTCGATTCCCACTGCATCGAAGCCGTGGACGCCGCCGCCAAAGCCCTGGGCTACAGCCACCGCAAAATGGTCTCCGGGGCCGGTCACGACTCGGTCTACGTCTCCCGCGTGGCACCGGTGTCGATGATCTTCGTACCCTGCGCCGGCGGCCTCTCCCACAACGAGGCCGAATCCGCCGAACCGGATCACCTGGAGGCCGGTTGCAACGTGCTGTTGCAGGCCATGCTGGCCCGCGCCGGCACAGCTTCTTAACTTCCCCTCTCCCGCTTGCGGGACAAATTTGAAGGGATCAAATTTGGACGCCGAAGGCGCCCGCGAAGCGGGCGAGCACCAGGGACGGTGCGAGTCATTGGGGCCGGAGGAGAGGGCCCAACTCGGCTTGCGGGCCACAGGCCCGCCCCAAACCACCGAAAACAAATCCGGAACGAAAATAAATGAAAGAATTCACTCTCCGCCGCCGCAAAGAAGAGGGCGGCACCGAACCCCTTGAAAACTGGGGTATGGACTCCGAATACGGTCTGCTGCGCGACGTGCTGATCGGCCCGGTGGATAACTTCAGCTGGCGCACCGGCAATGCCAGTGCCCGCCGCGCCGAGCGCCTGGGGCTTGTGTTCGACCACAAGGTGGCCGCCGCCCAGCACGCGGAAATGCTCGACGCCTACCGCCACGCCGGGGTCAACACCCACCTTATCCCGCCGGACAGCAGTTTGCCCTACCAGATTTACGGCCGCGATTCCTCGGTAATGACTCCCTGGGGCCCTATCGTGACCCAACTGTACAGCCCCTGGCGCCGCGGCGAATGGGTGCCGATCGTGAAAAAGTACGCGGAGTTGGATATTCCCATCTACGACGTAATCACTGCCGGTTCCCTGGAGGGAGGGGACTTCATGGTGCTGGAACCCGGCGTCATCCTCTGTGGTTACTCCGGCGAGCGCACCAGCCCCCAGGGGTTCCAGCAGATGAAGCGCTGGGTGGAAAAAGAGGGCTGGGAAGTGAAGGGCTACCAGTTC
Organism: Microbulbifer sp.; assembly: GCF_051659245.1. Lineage (NCBI taxonomy): Bacteria > Pseudomonadati > Pseudomonadota > Gammaproteobacteria > Cellvibrionales > Microbulbiferaceae > Microbulbifer > Microbulbifer sp. Next base: position 15,649 of record NZ_JBOFOC010000067.1, on the reverse strand, counting down.
GATCCCTTCTTCCTGCATATCGACGTCATGGTGGCCATGCTCGCGGAAAAACTCGCCGCCATCTGTGTGGATGCGGTGGAGCCGGAGCTGGTGCAGTGGTTCGGGAGCCGCAATATCGAGATTATCGATATCCCTTTCCCGCAGGTGCTGGAACTGGGGGTGAATGTGGTGGCCCTGGGCAATGACCGCGTAATGCTGCCCAGGGCCAATAAGGGCCTGGCGGAGAAGTGCCGCGCCCACGGCCTGGAGGTGATAGACCCCGATATCTCCATGATCACGCCGGGCGGCGGCGGTGTGCACTGCATGTGCCAGCCGCTGCGCAGAGATTCGGTTAGCCAATCTGGTTGAATCGGCCCTCGCGCGGGCTGTGGCAGTGGCTAATATGGGTGTGCTTGTAGAGAAGCGGCCCATGGCCGCGATCGAACGATCAGACCAAAAGGCGATCGCAGCTTGCCTCTGAGCGGGCAGAACACCTGCCCCTTTTAACTTCGCAATCCAGAGAAGCCTATGCAAACCCCATGCGCAGAAATCCAGTCCCAGGTCACAGGCCGCGTACTGGAAATCACCATCAACCGCCCCGAGCGCAAGAATGCGCTCACCATGGCCATGTACAGCGCCCTGGCCGAACTGCTTAACGGCGCCGCGGGCAATATCGAAGTCCGCGCCGTGGTCCTCTCCGGTACCGAGGGCGTGTTCACCAGCGGCAACGACCTGACGGATTTCCTCGGCGGCTCCGCCTCCGGTGAAGAATCGCCGGTCTTCCAATTCATGGTCGCCCTCTACAACTTCCCGAAACCGGTGGTGGCCGCCATCAACGGCCCCGCCGTCGGCATAGGCACCACCATGCTGCTGCACTGCGATATGGCCTTTGCCGGCGACGACGCCATGTTCCAGATGCCCTTCGTCGACCTCGGCCTTTGCCCGGAGTACGCTTCCAGCTACTTCCTGCCCCGGCTGATGGGGCATGTGAAGGCTTCCGAACTCCTGCTGCTGGGCAAAAAATTCGGCGCGGACGAGGCGGCGGAACTCGGCATCTGCAACGCCGCGGTGCCCGCCAACGAAGCTTTGGACAGGGCGCGCGCGGCTGCCGCCGAGCTCGCAAAAAAAGCCCCCGAAGCGGTGCGCCTCACCAAACAGCTGTTGCGCCAGGGTACCCATACCACCGGAATGGAGGTAATCGAGCGGGAGGCCGGATACTTCCGGGAGCGCCTGGCGTCGGAGGAGTTCAAGGAGGCGGCCACCGCCTTTATGGAAAAGCGGCCGGCGGATTTTTCACGGTTCGAATAGTTTTGAAAAGCGCGGACTGTTCCGGGTCGGTGGTTGATTGCAGTCTGTATCACTGTCAGCGGGAGCCCCGGGAGATAAATTCCACGGCCTTGTCCGGATGGTCGGTGAACAGCCCGTCCACGTTCAGCTGATCGATAAACAGCTCCAGCAGACGCTCGAAGCTGCCGATCTGTTGGGGAATCTTTTTCGAGTCGGCGCGGAAAGTGTAGGGGTGCACCACCAGGTTGTTGCGGTGGGCCCGCTGTACCAGGTCAGTGGTTGCCAGCTGGTTGTCATCGAGGAGGTCTATCATCATCATCATCCAGGGGCCTATAGCGTCGGCATAGATGGCGATTTTCTCCAGGCCGCCGGGTTGCAGCATCCAGTCGTGGTCATCCTTTTTGGCGATCAGTTGTACGAGGGGTAGATCCATTTTCAGCTGTGGCATCAGCTCGCGCTTTATCCGCTGCAGCTCCTCGGCGTCGAAGCACTGAAGGAAGATCTTTTTGCTGCGGCCGGTGTAGCCGTATTGCTTGAGTTTGACCAATGTCAGGACGGCGATATCCCTGCCCTCGCGGCGATGGAAGGCAGGATTTTTAATTTCGGGGTAGATGCCGATATCGTAACCAAGCGTCTTGTTGAGACCCTGGATCAGCTCGATTTCCTCTTCCAAGGTGGATAGCTGGAAGCTGGATTGCCACAGCGGGAAGCGCCGGGGATATTTCGCAGCGATATTGCCGTTCTTATTTCTGAACGCCTCGGTAACTCTCAGTCGCTTGAGTTCCGCCAGGGTAAAATCGATGGTGTAGTAGTGCCCGTCCTTGCGCACGCGGCCGGGAAAAACCTGGGCGACATCGGTAATACCATCCAGGTAAATATCGTGCATTACTATCAGCCGGTTGTCTTTGCTCAGCACCAGGTCCTGCTCGATATAGTCCGGTCGCATGGCGTAGGCCAGGGCCTTGGCTTCCAGGGTATGCTCGGGCAGGTAACCGGAAGCGCCGCGGTGGGCGATCACCAGGGTGGCGTGTGCACTGCCGGCGGCGAGGATGAGGACCAGGGAAAGGCAGAGGGGCAGCGTGCGGCGAATCATCTTCCTGTACTCTGTTTGTTCGGTGCTCGGGAATTTCAGTATACAGGATCATTGTGACAGACGATTTACTTAAATCAGCACCAGGCCCAGTAGCGACACCACCGCCATGGCACTTATCCCCTGGATCAGGGTGGCGGTAGTCTGGGCGCGGTAGCCGAGTGTCACGTCCATCCTGCTGAGCTGGGTAACCACCCAGAAGTAGCTGTCGTTGACGTGGGATACGGTCATGGCGCCGGCGCCGATCGCCATGACGGTGAGCACTCTACCCATCTCGCTGTCCAGTCCCATCTCAAACAGAAGTGGTGCTACCAGTACCGAGGTGGTGACCATGGCGACGGTGGACGAGCCCTGGGCGCTTTTCAGCGTTGAGGAGACTAGGAATGGCATAAACAAGCCTATGCTGGCATGGGAGAGCGACTGGGCGAGCAGGGTTCCGACACCGGAGACTTTCAATACTTCGCCGAGAGTGCCGCCGGCGCCGGTGATCAACAGCACCGGTGCGGCGGCTTTGATGCCGGCTGCTATATGTTTGGACAGCTCGGCAATTTTCCGGGGTCCGCGCAGCAGGAAACAGGCCAGCCCCAGGCCCGCCAGTAAAGCGTTCAGGGGCTGGCCGAGGAAGGTGGTCAATTGGCGTAGGGCCGGAATGGCATTGAACGGATTATCGGGGAGGCTGGCGACGGAGCCCAGGCACAACAGCACAATGGGTACGAGAATCGGGGCAAAGGCAGTGACGGGGTGCGGCAGGCTGCCGTAACGTTCCATCAACTCCCGGCAATGCTCGTCGGTCACCCTCGCGTCATCGTCGATTTCCAAGTGTACGTCGACAAACTGTCGCGACCAGATCCATCCGGCCACCGCGGCCACTGCGGCCACCGCCATCCCCAGCATAATTACCGTACCGAGGTTGTTGCCCAGACCCAGACTGGTGGCTGCAGCGACGGGGCCGGGAGTGGGAGGGACCAGGGTATGGGTTGCGAAGAGCCCCGTGGCAAGCGCTACGCTCATGGCGCAGTTGGAAACCTGGAGTTTTTCCGCGAGGGAGTTTTTCAGCGAGTTGAGGATAATGTAGCCGGAATCGCAGAATACCGGGATGGCAACCAGGTAACCGATAATGGAAATGGCCAGGGTGGGCATCCGTTCCCCCAGAAGCCGGATCGTGGTCTCCGCCATGGTGATGGCCGCCCCGGATCTCTCGAGAATAATGCCGATTACCGTACCCAGCATAATCACCAGGCCGATATAGCCGAGCACACTGCCAAATCCGTTGCCGACGACAATGGCAATACTGCCCGCCGGTACGCCGTAGACAAAGGCTGTGAGAAAGCTGGCCAGCAGCAGGGTGAGAAAGATATGCAGCTTGAGCTTTGTGGTTATCAGTATGATAAAAGCGATAATGGCGAGCAGAATCAGAATCTGGATCATGCTCTTTCTCCCATCCCTGGAGCTAGCCCGGATATTATTACCGACGGCTGTGCCGCGAGCGGATTCCCGATGGAAACCGATCGCGGTCATTGGTCGCCCCGGCAATCATTGCGAGTCCCTGGCCCGGATTTTTCACTGTACGATCTTGATCCACTCTCCCGGCTTGGGTTCGCCCCGTGGGAAGTAACCGTTGAGCAGGCGCAGTTGCTCCTCGGCGTATTCGCCGATCTCCATATGGCGGGCCAGCGATGCGAAAGTGGTTTTTTCGTTGGCTTTCACATAACGCACCCGTTTGATGTTCGGCTGGATAATGTCGCTTTTGCGCAGGGGGCGGAAGCTGCGAATGCTGGTGAGAAAGAGGTTGTCGTACTCCTCACCGGCCTTTTCCTCTCCCTCTGGCAGCTTGTTGATCTTACCCTCGAAAACATACTGGCGGCTGCCGTAGAAAATTACCGCCACCCGGTCCGGGGTCTCGCTGCCGGCCTTCGGCAATTTTCCGGTGTGGCCCTGCAGCCGGTACTGCTGCAGCTGTTCGTCCTGCTCGAGGCTGCGCACGTCATAGGTTTCCCGCAGCGCCATATCCGGGGGCTGGTTGCTGTTGCGCCTGTCCACCTTGAGCGTGATGGTGGCGGAATTGTCCGGCGCAATGCCGACGATGGCGGCGCGCTGGTTTTCCACTTTCCAGCCTTCGGGGAACAAGAGGGAAAATCCCAGCCGTTTGTGGTTGTAGCGGTTCTTTTCCGACTGTCGCGCGTTCTGTCCGTAGACCAGGCCGTCGGTCTTCTCGCGGTAGTATTCGACTTTGGTGACTTTTTTGTCCTCCGGCAGCTCTCCAGCTGCCGCCACAGCTTCCTTCAGGCGGATATCGTTGCGGGGGTGGGAGGAGAAAACCCCGTGGTAGGTTTGCTGCTTTTTACCCTCCACCCTGGCGCGGCGGCGGGAGAAGGTCTCCTGGTCTTTCAGCAGGGCGATCACATTGATTATCGCCTGCGGGTCGTAGCCGGCGTTGTACATATACTGTGCGCCGAAGCGGTCCGCTTCCAGTTCCATATCGCGGCCATAGCCTTTCACCGCCGCGGTGGTCCACAGGTTGGCCACGTCGCCGACCACCCCGCTGCCGGTCACCAGTACGGAGAGCACCGAGGCGACACCGGCACCGGTGGCGGCGGTTTTCTGTCGCACCGCGTGGCGGGCGGTGATATGGCCCACCTCGTGGGCCAGCACCGCGGCCATTTCCGCCTCCGAGTGCAGGTAGGTGAGCAGGCCGCGGTTGATATACACATACCCCCCCGGCAGGGCGAAGGCATTGATATCCTGGCTGTCGATAATGGTGAAGTGGTATTCCAGGTCCGGCCTGTCACTGGCCGCGGCCACCTTCTGCCCCACGTGTTCCACATAGGCGTTCAGCACAGGATCGTTGTAGATCGGCGTGCTCTTCACCAGCTTCTGGTGCATTTCCCGGCCGATTTCAATTTCGCGGGATTCCGACATCAATACCAGATCCGGCCGGTTGGTGGCGGGGTTGAAGGCGCAGCCGGCGATGGCCGCGATTACCGCGGTGGCGAGCATTTTGTGTAAAGTCTGCATTGTTTTGGTCCTCCGCTGAATTTGAGGAGCGTCAACTACTCGAAGATTTTCCGCCGGCGGGTTGCGCCGGCAGCAGGAACTGCTGCAACTGGGCTGCCATTCCCTTGCAGGCGTTGTTCTGTACCCGGGCGATCAGGGGAATGGGCACTACGATGGCGGGCATATAGGAAGTGCCTTTGGCATCCGCACTGAGCTTTCCGGAGAGCTCCCGGTCGCGGAAGTCCCAGACCGATGCCTCGTAGTCGGACTCCTTGTCCCAGGTGCCGAAGCCGAAGCAACCCGCACCACCGGTGCCGATGGAGCAGCCGATGGAGCCGGCGCTGGCGGTGGTCTCGGTGGAGCCGTCGATCCACACGATATATTTCACCCCGTAGGTTTCCATGCGCTCGCGCACTTCGGGGATATCCACCAGTCGGTCCAGGGATTTCAGGTGCATCGGCGCGGTGCGCGCTTCGAACCAGGGGTACATGGCGTCGACGAACTGTTGCTCGGGGATAACGGTGACCCCGCGCTTGGGATTGTGCAGGCGCCTGCCCACACAGTCGACTAGATCCGGTTCGGTTTCGTACTCGCTGGAGTGGCGCCGGCCCAGGATAACAACGGAGTCGCCGCGGGCGAGTTCGCCATCACTGCGCCGGTACTCGTCGATCACCACCGTGGTGCAGCCGCTCAGCAGCATCAATGCGAAAACAAAAATTGACTTGGCCACAATAACCTCCAGTTACTCCGTGGTTTCTTCGCCGGCGGCTTTACCACCCTTCAAAGAAAGCGCCCGCTGCTTGCTGGCCAGGAACGCCTGCAGTTCCGGCACCCGTTCAAAACCGGTGTACAGGGTGGCGCCGGCATCGCGCAGGGCGATATTGATGGCCTGGGCCAGGGCGTCCTCCTGGGACTTGAGGAAAGCAGTGGGCGTTTTGCCGTAGGCGGTGATCACCCAGTTTGCCACTGACTCACCGCGTTGGTCATAGGCGTGCATATCGTATTTGATCCACACCTCGAAAATATTGACGCGGTTTTCCCGCGGCATGGTGAACTGGAGTTCGCGCACCTCCGGCACGATGACCAGCTCGACATTTTTCGGCAGGTCCTGGGGGTATTGGGAGAGGGAAATCGTCTCGCTGAACATGGAGCCGAGCACCGTCTCGAACAGGTTTTTCTGCGCCTCGCCGGTATTGATGTTCCACTCGTCGCGATCCGCGCTGTCCTCGTGATGGGTGAACTTACGGAATTCGTCGCTGAGGTAGATGCCCACTGTGAGGGGATGCTGGTGGCCCACCGGCTGCGGGTAGCGCCCGTCTACACTCACCGTGTGTGAGCAGGCGGCGGCGAGCAGCAGCGCCGAAACCAGAGCGATTTTCCAGACCGCGGAAAATCTGTTTTTTGACCAAGCCATAACTCGCTCCTGGATAACCTTATAAGTTACCGGAAATCGTTCAACCCCACAAAAGTCCCGCCATTGCGATAGGTGAGTTCGCGCATCAGCGCGGCAAATCTCAGCCCGGTTGTCTGCAGGTGCCGCGGCCGGGAAAACTGGATTGGAAAGCCGATGGCGTGAATACGTACCATTCGCTGATCTTCGCCGCGCTGGGCATTGACCCTGTCCACCGCCATCATTACATTGCGGATGGATTTGCCGGTGAATTCGTCCCCCAGCACATAGATGCTGATTTTCTTGTTGGGATCGTAGAAGCTGCGCACCGCTTTCTGGATGCCTTCCACGGGGCTGGAGTTACTGAACGGGTTCCAGGACCTGAGGCGCTTCAGTATCGCCTGGCGGCGCCCGGGGGTGTCGGGTATCCATTTGCGGCGGTAGTTGTTGAACATATAGTCCCCCATGTCGTTCATGACCTGGATACCCTTGACGTTGGGGTAGATATCCAGGGTGTTGACCATCTCCGTCATCATGCGGTCCCAGCCGTAGTTGAACATACTGCCGGAGGTGTCGATGATGAACAGGATATATTCACTGTCTACCGGGATGCCGCCGATCACATTGTTCTTGCGCTGGTAGTTTTCCCCCAGCAGGCGGCGCATTTCATCGGTCAGGGTCTGCAGCGCCACGGTCAGCTCGCCTTTGAGTTTGCCGTCCTCGCTCTCGCCCTCGGTTTTGCGCGCGTAGAGGGCCTGCAGCGTGTCCAGCTCACCTCTCAACTTGGCAATGCGCTTGCGCTCGATGTCCAGTTGCTCGCGCTTGGCATTGAGATCGCGGTTCAGAATACTGGTTTCGCCGCGGATCTCCGCCAGTTGCTGCTGTAGGTCCTGGACCTGGCCGTCCAAGTCCATCTCGGCTTCCTCTAGCACAATCGGCTCGATGGTCTTGGCGATCATCAGCAGCAGGACGATGGCGCCGAAGCCACAGCAGATGACGTCGAGAAAGGAGATGCTGAATTCTTCCTGTTGACGTTTGTTGCGATTGCGCTTCATGGCCAATCCCTCGATGGCGCCAGAAACGAGCCGCGGGTATCCATGGCCAGTTTCCAGAACTCGCTCGCTGCAAAGGGATCGCCCTCCATCGGCGCCAGGATGACATTGACCGGAACGTCTTTCGGCAGCACTTTTACCGCGCGCCTGAACAGATCGAGACGGTCCCGGCCGGAAATGGTATTGCCGCGGGGCCTTTTCATGCCCTGGGTGGGCAGGCCGTCGGTGATCAGGATGATGTTGTCCGGCAGCGGTGACAGGTTGCTGACCGCGTGGAATACCCGCTCCAGGCTGGTGCCGTTTTCGGGTGCGACTTTGTCCAGTTCCTTGATTGCCTTATCCAGCTGGTCGCGGTCGTCCACGTTCAGCCAGCGGCCCTCGGTGCCGGCGATGGCGGCGCGAAAGCCGGTGTCGAAGGTGTAGATCTGGTACTGGCTGTCCTGGGGAAACTGCGCCGTCAGCCAGGACACGGTATTGATTGCGCGGCGCCACTTGTCGGTATTGCGTTTGACATGGGACGACATATTGCGCGTGCGGATCACCTTGATGAGCTGGTCCGCGAGCATACTCGCGGAGGAGTCGAGCAGGATCAGGATGCGGTCCCCGCCCAGTTGCAGGCCGGTGAGATACTGGCGATCGCCGTCGCCCACATACTTGCGCACGTTGTTGCCGAGTTTCTTGTTCTCCGATTCCAGCTCTTTCTTGGCCTGCTCCAGCTTTTTCACTTTTTCCTGCAGGCGCTCGATATCCTGCTCCTCGTCGGCGCTGTCGACCTCGGCGATATTGCCCTTGACCTCCTCGATCTGCTCGATAATGCGCCGGGCCAGGCCCTGGGCCTGTGCGAGATCGTCGCTGGTGGTATCCAGTGTGTTGCGCGCCAGCACCAGATGTTCGCGGCCAAACTCCACTTCCTCCTGCAGCAGGTTGACCTCCGCGGCCAGGTCCTGGTTTTCCGCCTCTATGTCGCGGTCGGAGCCGTGTTTGATAATCAAAAAGATCAGCGCTACGGCGCCGAAGCCGCAGGACATGATGTCGAGGAACGACAGGCTGAAGGTGCTGAACCGCCGGTTCTTACGCGCCATAGTGCTCCACGCTGATCGCAGTGATTACATCTTCGATATCCGCCGCGCCGATTTTGTCGCCGGCGGTGAGGTTCACCGGCGCGGCGATCTGCTCGCCGTTCAGCATCAGCCGGGCCCCGGCATCCACGCGCAGCGCCAGCCGCCCGGCGTGGTTGGTCACCGTGGCCGCGGGGTGGTGCGGCGGGGTCGCGGTCACCTCGAGTTTGCCGTCCTTCCAGCTGACGAACAGCGGCTGTTGCGCCGCCAGTGCCCGGTGGCCGAACAGCAGGTGGGTGGCCGCCGCCTCGGCGGCGCTGTTGACCTGGACCGCCACTTCGCCGGCGGGGGCCGCACTCAGTGCGGTGACCAGGCGCAGGGCACCCGCATCGCCGTGGATTTCCTCCCAGCGCCGTGCCACCGCCTGGGCCACACAGTTGTGGGGCAGCAGGTGTATGCGCTCCGCCAGCTGCGCGCCGCCGGGAATTTCCGCCCAGCGATGGGAGACGAAGACCACGCTGTTGTTCTCTGCCAGGTTGTCGATCAGTGCGCGCACCCGGGAGAGGGTCGGGGTGCTGGCGTCCTGCAGCTGGCGCAGGCTCACTTTCGCGGTGCGGTCGTCCAGTTCCGCCATGACTTCGCCCTGGCGCATGGCGCGGCCGACCCATTGCGGCAGCATGTCGTAGAGCTGTTGTTCCGCTTCCGCGGAGTAGAGCGGATCGAAGCGGCACTGCATTACGAAGGCGTCGGTAAACACCCGTGCCCAGGCGTCCAGGAAACTCTGTATGCCGGCGTCGCTGACGGTTTCCGCCATATCCAGTACCGCCTGTTCATGGACCGCCACGCGGCTCACCAGGCTCTGGTGGCGCTGCAGTTCGACGTGCAGCTGCACGCCGCGGGGGGCGCAGCTGCCGATACAGGCGGTGGCGGCATCCACCAGGCCCACGGCGTTCACCGGGCTTTCCTTGACGATGCCCAGCAACAGCGCCAGCTGTTCGCGGGTAAAATTGCCGGGCACCGCCAGCACTATTTCTCCCGGAAGGTCGCAGTGCCTGGCGATTTCCTCCAGGTGGCAGTAGGCCAGGTCCGCGTGGTGGCGGCAGCGGGCGTTGTCCGACTTAAGAGACTCCAGGCTGAGCCGGCGCCAGAACTGGCTGTTCACCTGGGTGGGATGGCTGCGCGCGCGCATCAGCGCCGCGGTGCCCACCAGTATCTGCCGGTTCTCCACCACGGCGACGCCGGGGCTTTCCAGTATTTCGTCGGTGCCGGTGAATACCCGCAGCCCGCAGTCGTTAATTTCCAGTACGCCTTGGTTCATGGGCGATTCCTTCTTCGATTCGCCAGAGGGCCATGCCCAACTGGTTAATTACCCTGTAGGAGCGGCCCATGGCCGCGATCCGACTCGGAAGCAACCGCAGCATTGATCGCGGCCATGGGCCGCTCCCGGCCGGACCGCTCCCGGCCGGACCGCTCCTACAAATTTCTTTCGAATCTCGTGCTCTGCGCTTCCGGCGATCAACTCACTTTCAAAAACCGCAACAGGTTGTTGTCGCAGTAATTCTGCGTATCCAGCACCAGCCGCTCCTGCATCAGTTGCAGTTGGTGGGTGAAAAACATGATCACGATGCTGATCACCAGCGCGACAAAGGTGGAGTTGAAGGCCACGCCCAGGCTGACGGTCACCCCGGCGATATCCCCTTCCACCGCCCGGTGTGCCTGGGACAACGCCTCGCCGATACCGCGCACCGTGCCGATAAAACCGATGGAGGGTATGGCCCAGGTGATGTAACGCACCATGGCCAGTTCACTGTCCAGACGGTCCCCCTCGGTATCGCATACCTCTTTCACGGAATTGGAAACCGCGGCCACGTTGCGGGTGGAGCCGAAGCGTTGCAGCGCGGTGAGCAGGGTGCGGGGCAGCAGGAAGTTGCGCTCTTCCTCCGGCAGGGCCTGGATGGGGCGGGTGAGGTCCCGCGCGTCTTCCGGCAGGATCGGCGTGCCTTCGCTGATATTGAGCAGGGCGCTGTCGAGCAGGCGGCGTTCGCGCAGGCCGCGGCGGGCTTTCAGCCCCATAATCGCCATGGCCCACAGCATCAGTACGAAGCAGGCCTCCTGTTCGTAGTCGCGCATCACGATGTAGAGCGAGCGCTGCTGTATGTAGGTTTCCCCGGCGGCTTCGCGGGCCAATTGCTCTTCGATCAGCGCGTCCGCGTTGGGGCGGATAATCGCCACATAGATGGCGTGGACGAGGATGATGGCACCCAGCAGGGCGAAGAGCTGAAAGATAAAATCGGAGGATTTGAATTTCATGGCAGTGCTCTTTTAAATATCGATGGGATAGGAGACGGACAGGTCCTCGGAAATTTCCTCCGTGGGGCGGTAGTCGTCGGCGTCTTTCTCCGTTTTTTTCTTGTCGCGTTCGGCCTGAGCCACCTGCACTTCCTTCTCCGTCTCTGTGTTTTCTTCTTCCGCTTTGTCTTGCGCCGTCAGCGGCGCGGAAATGAATGCCAGACTGAGAAAAATTACCGTCCATTTCATGGTGTCGTCTCCCCGTTGACCCAGCGCGCTACGCGGAAGCCCACATCGTTGCGGGGATCGGCGCCGTAGTCGCGAAAGGAAAGGCGCAGCTCGGTGAGGCCGGCGTGGCGCCAGCTGGAGCCGCGAATCACGTGATAGTCGCCATCCTGCGGGCCCACCGGGTCTTCCTCCCGCCTCAGCGAGAGCCCGGTGCCGATGGTGTAGAGGTCGTGCACCCACTCGGAAACATTGCCCCCCAGGTCGTGGATGCCCATGGAATTGGGTGGGTAGCTACCCACCGGCGCAGTGGCGGCGTAGCGGTCGTTGTAGGTGCGCAGTACCGCGGGTACCAGTTGCGCGGCGCTGGTGTCGGCGAAATTGCCGGAGTTTTTTTGCACCGGCAGTTCGTCGCCCCAGGGGAATTTGCGCATCGCGCCCCGGTCGTAGCGGGCGGCCCAGGCCCATTCCGCCTCGGTGGGCAGGCGGTAGCCGTCGGCGGCGGTGTCGAAGCCGATGATGCGGCCGCGCTCGGTCAGGTACACGGGCTGGAGGCCGTCGCGCTCGGACAGCCAGTTGCAGAAGAGAGCCGCGTCGGTCCAGCTGACATTCACCACCGGCAGGTTGTCGTTGTCCAGGCTGACTCCCTGCACGTGGCTGGAGCTGTGCATGCGCTGGTAGCGGCGGTACTCGCGGTTGGTGACTTCGGTGGTGGCGAGGTAGAAGGGACGGGTCAGGGAGACCTGGCGCAGCACTTCGTTGGCGCGGCGACCCTGTTCGCGGCGGGAGGAGCCCATGGTGAAGCGGGCGTCGGGGCGCATCAGTTTCATGCGGCCGCCGGCGCCGTGGATGATTTCCGCCGGCACCCTGGACCAGTGGGCCTGCTCGGCGGTGAGCAGCACCGCGCGCACGGTCTGTTCCAGTTTACCGCTGGGCACTATGTTGGTCTGGTAGTCCTCGTAGCCGGCCTTGCGCACCACGATACTGTGACTGCGCGCGGGCAGGGTAAAGGTCTGGCCGGTGGTGCCGGAGAATTCGCCGTCGATAAAGACCTGGGCGCTCTCCGGGTTGCTGGTGATGCGTACGCGGCCGAAAACGGCGGAGAGGTCGACGGAGAGATCGCGCTCGACGCCGGCGGCTATGTCGATGGTGCGGTCCACCGAGCTGTAGCCGTCCTTGAAGAAACGCAATTGGTGGCCGCGGCCGGAGGCCAGTTCCAGCCGCAGCGGCGTGCGGCCGCGAAATTCGCCGTCCACGGTGACGCTGGCGTCCTCCGGGACACTGGTCAGGTGCAGGATGCCGTCCGCGGGGCCCAGGTCCACCGGCGTCAGTGTCTGGTCGACGCCCGCGGTCACCGCTACCGGGATCTTTGCGGTCTTGTGGTCCGGAAGTGACAGTTCCACCACCCTGTCCCCCTGGATCAGTTCCGCGCTCAGCGGCGTGGTGCCGAGCACTTCGCCCCCCACGGTGACGGTGGCGCCGGGCGGGTTGGTGCTGATATGGATGCTGGCCCAGGCCGGGCGCAGTTTTGCCTGCAGTATCTGGGTATTGTCCAGGCCCTCGATATCCACTTCGCGGGTAAAGGGCAGATAGCGTTCGCTCAACAGGGTGATGCGCTTGCGCCCGGCGGGAATATTTTTCGCCAAACCCTGTTCGCTGGGAACTTCGTCACTGTCCACCAGGATGCGCACCGCCACCGGCGGATCGGTGATTACCCGCAGGTGCCCGGGGAGTTTTTCCAGTTTGACGATGTGGCGGCTGTGGCCGTCGCTGTCGACTTCCACTTCACCGCTTTTTGGCAGGTAACCCTCGGCGCTCACGGTGTAGCGGTAGTGTCCCGGCAGGACCAGGTGGCCGTCGCCCAGGGGCAGGGCGAGGCCGCTGACGCTGACATCGGCGTCGGCGGGCTGGGTTTCAAAGATCAGCGAGCGGGCGACCAGCAGGTAGACCAGTGCCAGCAGGCCCAGCAGCAGGCAGCAGGCAATAGACAGCGCGCGGGGAGAAAACAGCAGTTTTCTGCCGCCGGCTTCGACCTGGACCGGCGTAAAGCCGGTGGGTTCTATGAGCAAAAAGTCGTCGTCCGCGCGATCGCTCTCGCGAACGGGTACCGCTTCCTTCGCTGTCATTTATGCTTTCCTGTTACTGCGCGAGCCTTTATCAACTCAAGTGGTTCAGTTCCGGGAGCCGGGGCGGGGTGCGCCTTTCTGGGACACGGGCTAGGCGCCCCCCTCAATACGTCCCTGGCAGGTTTTTTTGCTCCTGCAAAACCTGCACTTCCGCCATCCATGGCGGTCGTAGATTGTCCGCGAGGTTCCTCTCGCAGACAGTCCCAGAAAGGCGCACCCCGCCCCGGCTTTTGCCATCGACAGACGCCTCGAACTCAGAAACTTGAGTTATCAACTTATCGCGTGTGAAAACCTCGCGCTGGTTTTGGAAAACCGACGGACCGGCACAAAGCGTTCTCGGTGCCCTACAGCTTAGCCCGCAACGGTACTGCCAGTGTCTTTGTAACGCCATTTGGCATAAAAGTCATCTTATCGCGGTTACTGCTTTGGCGTTTCTGTCCAGGTTTTCCACCCATGAAAGTTGTACAGTTTTTGATCGTTGAGCGAAGGGTCTGTTCGCGCGCTCAGCTGTTATTGACGCCGTTAATTTTCTCCGCGCATTGAATGACCACGATGGGCGGTTCTCCGGTGGGGTCCACGGTAAATTCCCGGCGCACGTCCCGGTAGCCCTCGCGGGTGCCCACGGCGGTGTAGCGGCCCGGCTTCAGGGTGATTTCGCGCTCGGCAAAATTGCCCAGCCGGCCCACGTGATAAATCGTCACGCTGGTGCTGGTGTCGGATTGCAGGCGCACGGGGATTGGGATCAGCGCTTTGGTGAGGGCGTTTTCCAGTTGCTCGATCTGGCCTTGCAGGCGCGGCGTGCCGCTGTCGAGTTTGCGCGCGTCGGCGAGTACATCGCGGGCGTAGCGGTTGCGCTTGCCGCCACTGAGGGAGAGGGGGTCTTCGAGCAGCTCCTGCAACTGGTCGTCCAGCTGGGCGCGGGCTTCGGCGCGGGCCTTTCCGGTGATGGCGGAGACCAGGCTGGAATCCATTGCCTGCAGTTTGCGGTAATTCTCCGCGGCGGCGTGCCACTCTTCCGCGGCCTCCTGCTGGCGCGCGCGGCTGAACAATTGGTCGATACGCTGCCGTTCGAGGCCGTTGGCAGCCTGCTGCAATCCGGCGGCGGGGTCTTCGGCCTGTGGCTTCAGCGCCTGCGCTTTCTGGAAGAATTTTTTCGCCGCGGAAAAATTCTCATCGGCGATTGCCGCATAGCCCGCGGACATGGCCTCGCTGTAGTCGCGCTCTGTGATGGCGGCGAGAACCCGCGGCAGAAGTTCCCTGGCCGGGCGGGTCTGCGGGTCCACCGCCAGGGATTTCTTCAGGGCGTCGCGGGCTGCGTCCAGGTCGTTTTTTCCGAACGCCGTTTTGCCTTGAGTGAAGTGTTCCCAGGCCTCGGGCAGTTTTTCCGCGCGGGCCTTGCCCTTGACGCCCCGGGGATGGTCTTCGGAAATGACCAGGACCAGGTCGAAGGCGGTATGCGCGGCCTTCGCATCGCCTCGGTCCAGGGCCTCGTTGCCCTCGGCCAGGTGTTTTTCGATGCGTTCGGGAATGCCATCGCGCAGCGCCTGCATCGCGGCCAGGGCCTCGCGGTATTTTTCCAGGGCCTGCATGAACTTGCGCTGGCGGTAGATCCCGTCCGCTTCTTCCGCCAGAGCCCGGGCCGCGGAAAATTCCTCGCCGGCCCAGAGATCTATCTGCCGTTCCTCCAGTTCCTCCTGCAGTATCAGGATATCCTGCAGCACTTTCTGGACCTCGCGGCGCTGCTTGGCCATTTCCGCTTCGCTGTAGGGGGAGGTCTCGATTTTTTTCGGGGCGCCGGTTTGCGTATCGGCGGTTTGGGCGGCGGGCAGTTGCGGCCTGGGTTTTTCCACCAGTTGCGGCAGGCCCCAGAAAACCCCGACCAGGGCGAGTAGCAGACCCGCGCCCACCGCGACGGGCAGGATCTGCCGGCTCCGCGGATCTTTTTGCGCGGCCGCTGCGCGGGTGCGGGCCTGCTGGAACTCCGCTTGCGCGGGCTGTTCGCCGCCGAAAGTGAATTCTGCCGGCTGGATAAATCCGTTGTCTTCTGGTGACGGGTCGCGGTGTTGCATAGTCGTTCCGCACTGCTGCTTATTTTCTGTAGGAGCGGGCCATGCCCGCGATCGGCCTATGCTATCCAGTAATGCCGATCGCGGGCATGG
>NZ_JBOFOC010000066.1:0-1472 GCF_051659245.1 Microbulbifer sp. | reverse complement strand
TTTCCCAAGTGGCAAACGGTGTACTCGTATTTTGCCAAATGGAACGCGCCTGATGCGCAAGGGGTGAGCCTGCTGGAGCGGGCACTCAAAAAATCAGGTTGGCGTGGCCCGTACGAAACAGGGGCGCAACGCTTGCAGCACGTTCTTGATCGTGGACGCGCAGAGCGTCAAGAACACCGATAGCGCCGAGCAGAAAGGCGGTGCGCCCCTACCGTGCGGTTGTGGTCGATGAAGCCCAGGATCTCGGCGCTGAGGCATTCAAGTTGCTGGGTGAGCTGGTGCCCATTGATACCCGGGATTGCATGATGATCGTTGGTGACGCACACCAGCGCATCTACAAGAAAAGGGCTTCTTTATCTTCCTGCGGTATCAATATTCGGGGCAGGGGACGCAAACTTCGTATCAACTATCGTACCAGTGAGCAGATCCGCCGTTATGCCACCGCGGTGCTGGAGGGCGTGGAGGTCGATGACTTGGACGGCGGGACAGACAGGCCAAATGGCTATCGGTCACTTTTTGATGGCCAGCCGCCGTCTGTGGATGGATTCGAAAATGCGCAGGATGAAGCGGAATTTATTGTTCAGAAAATCCGGCGTTTGCAGGAAGAGGGGGTTCCGCTGAGTGATATCTGCCTTGTCGGGCGAACGGAAATTCCTTTAAAAATGGTCACCGGGAAACTGCGGGAGGCCGGGATAGAAGTGTACAAAGTCAGCCGGGATGCCACAGATAATACCGCGGTGCCAGGGGTCCGTTATGCCAACATGCATCGGATCAAAGGCCTGGAATTCAAGGACGTGTTTCTGGTCGGCATCTCAGAGGGCGTGGTACCCATGTCGCCGAGAGGAAATAGTACGGAGGATATCACCGAAATACGGGCTCGGGAGCTGAACGAACGGGCCCTGCTGCATGTGGCGGCTACGCGTGCGGTTCGCTCATTGTTTGTGACTTGGTGTGGTAGTCCTAGCAGGTTTATTGCAAATGAGTGATTGAGAGGGGTTTGTGGATGACCGGAAGATTAGAGATTTTGGAATTGGCGCAGACCCTCGGCGAAGAACTGCACAAGCGCAACTGGCACGCCACCGCGGCGGAATCCTGCACCGGCGGCGGCATAGCCGCGGCCATCACCTCGGTGCCCGGCGCATCCAACTGGTTCGAGGGTTCGCTGGTCAGCTACGCCAACCGCATCAAGCGCGACTGGCTGGACGTGGCGGAGGAGGACCTGGAAAGTTTTGGCGCGGTGAGCGAACAGGTGGCGCGGCAGATGGCCAGCGGCGCGCTGGCGGCCATGGATGCCAATATCGCCGTGGCGGTGAGCGGCATTGCCGGCCCGGACGGCGGTACCGCGGAGAAGCCGGTGGGCACGGTGTGGATCGCCTGGGCCACATCCGCGGGGCAGGAGCCGGTGACCATCCGGGCGCAGTGTTTCCATTTCGAGGGAGACCGCGCGGCGGTCCAGGCGCAGACGGTGGCCG
>NZ_JBOFOC010000065.1:0-9004 GCF_051659245.1 Microbulbifer sp. | reverse complement strand
AGGATTCATACAGGCTGGCCCTCCGTGGTTGGTGTTTTGTTTAGGCGCAATTAGCCTATCACGGAACCAGCCTTCTTTTATGAATCTCAAAAATTCCTCTTATCTTTCAATTAGTTACGCTTAAGTCAGCGCCATTCGGGTCAGACCCCATTGATCCAACGATCTTCCCCGGGGCGTTCATATTAAAAATCCTTTAAACTTTTCAAGTCCGTTTCCAGGTCATCCTCGTCGTAGTTGATGAACTGTCCGTACTTACCCAAGATACCGTGGAATTCAATTTCCGAGGTGCCGGTGATTTTTCCTCCTTGAACGCCATTAATTTTTTCCAGCTTGTATAGAGCTATCGCCAGAACCTCCAGCAATTCTTTCTCGCTAAGACCTAAACACTCGGCAACTTCGTCATTTACATCCAATTTCATAAATCTTACTCCCTTGAAGACAATCACTGCCACAATCGTTTCGCATCGTCCTATAATGGACCAAGGGTCGGGAAATCTTACCCACCCCTCCATCAGAATCCGTGCGCCGTGAATCATGATGGCTTTCGTCTACGATTTCGGGTTCCGAGCTTGAGCCGCAGGCTTCCATATAGAGTCTCAATTATCCTCGGATTTTTCTGGCTCAAAATTGGCTTTTTGCAGCGCAATCATCTTTTCAAATGGCCGCAGCATGAGCTTAAAATCCCGCTCCGGCTCCAGTTGCTGCATAGTTATCACAATGCTTTCCAACGTCGACAGGCTGTTCGCAAGCGAGGAATGCCGAATCTGGTAGTTGGAGCCCCCCTCTCCTGCCAAGCTGATCCGGGGCAACTGCTGCAGCGCCGGGTGGAGGTGGAGTATTTTCTTGGACTTCCGCCAAGTAGCGTCGATCACCACCAGTTGTTCCAGGTCCTCGGGCTGCAGCGTGCCAGGCTCCATCTGCTCTACTTCCGGCAGCCAGCTCAGGGAGGGATAGAGCAAGGCCGATTTGGGTTTCAGCAGCTGTGCCAGCTCGGCCTCGGACAGGCTCTCCGCCACCACCAGCTCACTATTCTTCAGGCACAGGTGCGCCATACGCCCGGTGTTGAACGGGTGCTTCTGTTCCAGGGGGTGCTGTATGATCAGCACCTCAATTCGATTGGCGATCTCGACCAGTGCGCTGCAGTAGCAGACCTTCAGCGGGCGTTGGCAGGTTGGGCAGGTTTGGCGCGGCATAGATGACTGAAGATCAGGATTTTTCGGGGCACTCATTCTCGGCGCAGTGGCTTTCCGAGGCGGAGATGCCGTTGGCCAACAAATTCTACCGTATGCACAAATTCCGCGGCAAAGCGCGGCGGAATGAGCCGTGTATGGTCGTTCGGGGCACTCAGGGGCAAATTGTCGCCTGTGGCTGTCTGAGGAAGCTGGCGGATTGCCAGTTGCTGGCGGGGGTGGCTGTGGCGGAGGCGTTCCGTGGTCGGGGTGTGGCGCGGCTGTTGTTGAGGGGTATGGCGGAGGCGTTTGACGGGAGTACTTTTACCTTTCCATACAGGCATTTGGTGCCATTCTACGAATCTTTGGGGTTTGTGGCGGTTGATGAGGTGGGGCAGCCTTCTGCGATCGTTGACCGCTTCCAGACCTACGTGGAACAGGGACGGGATATTCTGATAATGAGATATCAAGGGGCGCCGCGGTAATTTGCGAAGCCCGTTGATTCCGGCGGGTTCAGCGGTACTGGATGCCGGATCAAGTCCGGTATGACGAGTATTAAAGGACTCGGACCCGAATGGCACAAGTAAGCCCCGAGCTGCTCCTGCCCCTGTGGACTGCGCTGTAGGAGCCTGCTTGCAGGCGAACATTCCCGGTGCCTTGCCGAGACCTCAATTCGCCTGCAAGCAGGCTCCTACAGGGGGCTTCCGCTTAACTTAGTACCATTCGGCTCGGACCCGGCTTTCCACCGTTGGCCGCTTCCAGACCTACCTGAAACAGGGACGGATATCGTGGTGCAGCGGTGGGATAACTCCCACAGAACTTTGTTTCCACGGTTCTACAAGCCGAATGACCAAGGTATCGGCCTGTGGTACGCTTTGGTGGAAGCTGACGCCAACCCCTATGAGTAGAAGGTCGGCACGGCGCAAAAAAACAAGATCAAAGGAGCCTTCCGATGGAATCCAATCCGTATAGTGCACCAACTTCCGAACTGACTGCCGCAACTGATGATCTCATTTCCGGCGACTTCCAGCGCTTCAGCGCCTGGTGGGTATTTATTCTCTCAATTGTTACCCTGGGAATTTACCCTGTTTACTGGATTTGCACCCGCGCCCGAGTGGTCAACCGCATCCACGACAATCCGATCGCTCCCGCCTGGTTCTACCTGATGGCAATATTCTGTGCACTGACCTTCTTGGCAGGGGTTATCATCCCTGAGATGGGCGCTTTTTACACGATAGTGTACATCGGCTATATAGTGACTTACCTCGCGAGCCTGTTCAAAGTCAGAAACCGCCTGCAGGATCTCATGAGCAAGAGCACCGGCTCGGCCTATCGCCTGGGTCCGGTGATGACTTTCCTGTTCAACAGTATCTATTTGCAATACAAAATCAACGAGTATATCGACCAGCGCCAGCAATCAGCTGACAAGTAACCCATTCCGGGCGTTTCCCTTTGCCGCACGGCTTCGCGCGGCAATTGGCAAATGCGGCCGGCGCACCCGTGGGGCGGGAAATCCCGCCCTTCTCTCCTTAGAATGAGTCGCCTGGGACACCCGCACCCGCCCCTCCATCAGAATCCGCGCACTGCGGCTCATAATGGCCTTGGTGGCGGTCCACTGGCCGTTGGTGACTTCCGCCTCCGCACCTACACGCAAGGTTCCGGACGGGTGGCCGAAGGTGACAGCGTTGCGCTCCCCTCCTCCGGCGGCCAGATTGACCAGGGTGCCGGGGATGGCGGCGGCGGTGCCCATATCATGGCGTGGTTCAGTTTGCCCATGGATAGGGCGCGCACCAGCAGGTCGATATCACCGGCCGCGACTTGCTTACCGCTGGATGCCGTACAGCCCCTGGGCGGCGCGACGAAGGCGACCTTGGGGGTATGCTGGCGGTTGGCTGCATCCTCGACCTTTCCGATCAGGCCCATTTCCGCGGCGCCATAAGCACGAATAGCTTCGAACATAGCCAGGGCCTTGTCGTCGCTGTTGATGGCTTCCTGCAACTCGGTACCTCTGTAGCCGATCTCGTCGGCGTTACAGCGTGCCTTCCAGGGTCAGGCTGGGCAGGTTGACTGCGCTTTTGGCTCGGCGTTTTACCAGTTTTTTCATATCAGTCGATGACTTCCCAATAGCCGCCTTTGGTGGGTCCGACATGGCGGAGCCTGCCGGCGCGCTTGAGGTGCGTCAGGTGGTACTTGACCCCGTCGGCACTAAGCCCGCTGGCCTCAGCCAGTGCTTTGGTAGTGGTGTATGGGTTCTGCCGCAATAGCGCCAGCAGCCGCTCCCGGGTAGTTTCTTGGGTAGTTTCTTGGGTAGTTTCTTGGGTAGTTTCTTGGGTAGTTTCTTGGGTAGTTTCTTGGGTAGTTTCCGATGTTTCCTTGGTGCTTCCAGGCACCGGCTGCTTGGCCGTGGGGCGCCAGAAGCTGGTCACGAACAGGCCCGCCACTTCCCGGAATTCCACATCCGGGGCATTTTCCAGGATCAGGGGCATGCCCCGACCCCAGGCTTCCACCAGATGTATACGGCGCAACAAGTCGGCCACCAGAGGGTTGCGCCGGCGGGACACATTGCCCCGGCGCAGGTCTGCCAGGGTCAGGTTATCGTAGAGGCCACCGGGGTTGCGGATTTCCACCCGGTCCCGGTAAACAGCGATCTGGACGTAATCGGGATCGCGCCAGTCGCGGTGGCAGAAGGCGTTGATGATGGCTTCACGCAGGGCTTCGCGGGAGATCTCGGGCACATCCACACGTTTCAAACCCTCCAGCGCCATGCCGATGTGGATGTTTTTGAGAATGTATTTTTCCGCTTCTTCAATCAGCTCCAGGATATCGCCGCTGAAATCATGGCGGTCGATGATCGTGGCGCTGGTGTCGGTGGCAAATACGGCACAGCGCAACTGCGCCGGTTGATCGCCGAAGAACAGGCGCGCGGCGTTCACCGGACGGCCCTGATTAAGCAGGCCGAGCTTTTCCAGCGCGTTTTGTGCGCTGTCCCAAGGCAGGTCTGCATTTTCCAGGAAGCGACGAATTTTGCTTTCATCCAGCGCCTGTATGGGCGTGGCACAGGGCTCGTTATCCCAGCGCAGTGCGGCTCGGTTCTGTTGCAGTATCAGTGTTTCCAGTTCTCGGGCACTCATTTGCCGGTCTTCGTCGGCAACGCGAAGGTAGGCGCGGCCGTAGGCGAAATAGGGTTTTTACTGGCCTCTGGCCTGGACCCGCAGGCAGGATTTTTGTGCTATCGCCTGCCGGGTAATTTCCGGATAGATCTTCGGTTCAATGTGGGCTGATACCGCCTGGGAAACATCCCGCAGGGTCTTCTCGGTTATCGACAGCCCCACTGGCTCGCCATTGGGGGCAATGCCAAACCACAGTTCGGCTTCACCGTGCTTGTTGAGCATGGCAGCAAGGGAAATCAGCCCCTGCTTGAGTTCAGCCAGAGACTTCTTAAATTCAACAGTTTCCGTTTCTGTATTGGGCAGGTCAGTCATACTCAGAGCGCATCCGGCAGCAGCACATACACGCCGATGACATCCATCGGCAAACAGGAATGGACACTGTACTGGCCTACATCGCGGGCTGCAATTTGCGGCCCCCTTGTTTCGTCCGCTTCAGGGGTGATGGATGCCGGATCAAGTCCGGCATGACGACGGGTCGGGGACTCTTACCCACCCTTCCATCAAGATCCGCGCACTGCGGCTCATAATGGCCTTGGTGGCGGTCCACTGGCCGTTGTTGACTTCCGCTTCCGCACCTACACGCAAGGTTCCGGACGGGTGGCCGAAGGTGACGGCGTTGCGCTCCCCTCCTCCGGCGGCCAGATTGACCAGGGTGCCGGGGATGGCGGCGGCGGTGCCGATGGCGACGGCGGCGGTGCCCATCATGGCGTGGTGCAGTTTGCCCATGGACAGGGCGCGCACCAGCAGGTCGATATCACCGGTCGCGACTTCCTTATCGCTGGATGCCGTATAGCCCTTTGGTGGCGCAACGAAAGCGATCTTGGGGGTATGCTGGCGGTTGGCTGCATCCTCGACCTTTGCGATCAGGCCCATTTCCACTGCGCCATAAGCACGAATAGCTTCGAACATGGCCAGAGCCTTGTCGTCGCTGTTGATGGCTTCCTGCAGTTCCGTTCCCGTGTAGCCGATTTCGTCGGCATTGACGAAAATCGTCGGGATGCCGGCGTTGATCATGGTGGCTTTCAGGGTTCCGACGCCGGGCACTTCCAGTTCGTCTACCAGGTTGCCGGTGGGGAACATCGCTCCCTCTCCGTCCGCCGGGTCCATAAATTCGATCTGTACCTCGGCCGCCGGGAAGGTGACGCCGTCCAGTTCGAAGTCGCCGGTCTCCTGCACTTCGCCGTTGGTGATGGGCACGTGGGCGATGATGGTTTTGTGGATGTTGGCCTGCCAGATGCGCACGGTGCAGATACCGTTTTCCGGAATGCGTTCGGGATCGACGAAGCCGCTGTTGATGGCGAAGGCGCCTACCGCCGCGGTGAGGTTGCCGCAGTTGCCGGACCAGTCGACGAAGGGCTTGTCGATGGAGACCTGGCCGAACAGGTAATCGACATCGTGATCGGCGCGCTCGCTCTTGGAGAGGATCACGGTTTTGCTGGTGCTGGAGGTGGCGCCGCCCATGCCGTCGATCTGTTTGCCGTAGGGGTCGGGGCTGCCGATGACGCGCAGCAGGAGTTTGTCGCGGGCTTGGCCGGGGACCTGGGTGGATTGCGGCAGGTCTTGGAGGCGGAAGAAGACGCCTTTGCTGGTGCCGCCGCGCATGTAGGTGGCGGGGATTTTGATTTGGGGTTTGTGGGTCATAGGGAAATCGTTTGGTTGTTGGGCTTCGATTGGTGCCCCCTCCCCCGGCCCCTCCCCCGCAAGCGGGAGAGGGGGGGAAGAGGTCGGCTTCGATTGGCGCCCCCTCCCCCGGCCCCTCCCCCGCAAGCGGGAGAGGGGAGGAAGAGGTCGGCTTCGATTGGCTTCCCCTCTCCCCGGAGGTGAGAGGGCGTAATCGCCTGCAGGGCAGGCTCCCACAGGTGCCGGTTAAGCTGCTCCTTCCGCTTCGAGAAAGTCCTTGGCGAAGCGTTGCAGGACGCCGCCGGCTTCGTAGATGGAGACCTCCTCCTGGGTGTCCAGGCGGCAGGTTACCGGTACGTCGATGCTCTCGCCGTTCTTGTGATGGATGATCAACGTCAGGGTTGCGCGCGGGGTGCGTTCGCCGATGACGTCGTAGGTCTCGGTGCCGTCCAGGCCCAGGGTCTTGCGGGTGGTGCCAGGCTGGAATTCCAGCGGCAGCACGCCCATGCCGATCAGGTTGGTGCGGTGGATGCGCTCGAAGCCCTCGGCGACGATCGCTTCCACACCGGCCAGGCGCACGCCCTTTGCCGCCCAGTCGCGGGAGGAGCCCTGGCCGTAGTCGGCGCCGGCGACGATGATCAGTGGCTGTTTGCGCTCCATATAAGTCTCGATAGCTTCCCACATGCGGGTCACCTGCCCTTCCGGCTCGATGCGTGCCAGTGAGCCCTGCTTCACCTGGCCGTTTTCGTCGCGGACCATTTCGTTCAGCAGTTTGGGGTTGGCGAAGGTGGCGCGCTGGGCGGTCAGGTGGTCGCCGCGGTGGGTGGCGTAGGAGTTGAAGTCCTCCTCCGGCAGGCCCATCTTCGCCAGGTATTCGCCGGCAGCGCTGCTGGCCAGGATCGCGTTGGATGGGGACAGGTGGTCGGTGGTGATGTTGTCACCGAGGACTGCCAGCGGGCGCATGCCTTTCAGTGCGCGCTCTCCCGCCAGAGCGCCTTCCCAGTACGGGGGGCGGCGGATATAGGTGCTCATCGGGCGCCAGTCGTACAGTGGTTCGGCCTTCTCGCTCTCACCCTTCTCCAGGTCGAACATCGGGATATAGACGTCGCGGAACTGCTGCGGCTTGACGCTCCGCTTCACGATCGCGTCGATCTCTTCGTCGCTCGGCCAGATATCTTTCAGCGTGATCGGGTTGCCGTCTTTGTCATGGCCCAACACATCCTTCTCGATATCGAAACGCATGGTGCCGGCAATTGCATAGGCGACTACCAGGGGCGGCGAGGCCAGGAAGGCCTGCTTGGCGTAGGGGTGGATGCGGCCGTCGAAGTTGCGGTTGCCGGACAGCACCGCCGTCGCATAGAGATCGCGCTCGATCACTTCCTTTTGAATAGCCGGGTCGAGCGCGCCGCTCATGCCGTTGCAGGTGGTGCAGGCAAAGGCGACCACGCCGAAGCCCAGCTGTTGCAGTTCCGGCAGCAGGTCGGCCTCTTCCAGGTACATTTTTACGGTCTTGGAGCCCGGTGCCAAAGAGGTTTTCACCCAGGGCTTGCGGGTCAGGCCCAGCTTGTTGGCGTTGCGGGCGATCAGGCCGGCGGCGATCATATTGCGCGGATTGCTGGTGTTGGTGCAGCTGGTAATCGCGGCGATGATTACGGCACCGTCGGGCATCAGGCCCTCTTTTTCCTTCCACTCCTCTCTCCATTCCTTGGCGATACCGCGGTTGGCCAGTTCGGATACCGGCAGCAGCGCGTGCGGGTTGGACGGGCCGGCCAGGTTGCGGCCTACGGAGGATAGGTCGAACTTCAGTACCCGCTCGTATTCGGCTTCTTTGAGTGTGTCCGCCCAGAGGCCGGTTTCCTTTGCAAATTTCTCCACCAGAGCCACCTGCTCGTCGTCGCGGCCGGTGAGCTTCAGGTAGTCGATGGTCTGCTCATCGATCGAGAACATGGCCGCGGTGGCGCCGTACTCGGGGGTCATGTTGGAGATGGTGGCGCGGTCGCCCAGGGTCAGGTTGGAGGCGCCCTCGCCGAAGAATTCCAGGTAGGCGCCGACCACGCGCTCGCGGCGTAGGAATTCGGTCAGCGCCAGTACCAGGTCGGTGCTGGTAATGCCCGGCTGCAGTTTGCCGGTCAGTTCGACGCCGATGATATCGGGCAGGCGCATGTAAGAGGCACGGCCGAGCATTACGCTCTCGGCTTCGAGGCCGCCGACCCCTACTGAAATGACACCCAGTGCGTCCACCATCGGGGTGTGGCTGTCGGTGCCGACGCAGGTATCCGGGAAAGCCACGCCGTCTCTTACCTGCACCACCGGGGACATTTTTTCCAGGTTGATCTGGTGCATGATGCCGTTGCCGGGCGGGATGACGTCGACGTTTTCGAAGGCGGTCTTGGTCCAGTTGATAAAGTGGAAGCGGTCTTCGTTGCGGCGCTCTTCGATCGCGCGGTTTTTTTCGAAGGCGTCTTTTTCGAAGCCGCCGTGTTCGACCGCCAGTGAGTGGTCGACGATCAGCTGGGTCGGCACCACCGGGTTGACCTTGGATGGGTCGCCGCCCTTTTCGGCAATGGCATCCCGCAGGCCGGCGAGATCCACCAGGGCGGTCTGGCCGAGAATATCGTGGCAGACTACACGGGCCGGGAACCAGGGGAAATCCAGTTCGCGTTTGCGCTCGATAATCTGTTTCAGGGAGTCGGTGAGTTCTTCCGGCTCGCAGCGGCGCACGAGGTTTTCCGCCAGGATGCGCGAGGTGTAGGGCAGCTTGGCGTAGGTGCCGGGGTGGATGGCGTTTACGGCGGCGCGGGTGTCGAAGTAATCGAGGTTCGTGCCGGGTAGTGGCTTGCGGTATTTGGTGTTCATGATTTGGTGGTACTTCTGGGGAGACTCAGCACCCGCTTTCATCTGTAGGATGGGCAAAGCGCAGCGTGCCCATCTGCATGGCGTGATGGGCACGCTGCGCTTTGCCCATCCTACGAAGTGTGAATCGCCGGGAACGCGGAGCTCCAGCTTCGCAATTCATCGGCGGGCCTGCGGCCCGCAAGCGGAGCT